>CAYNRD010000336.1:0-3382 GCA_964399515.1 uncultured Mycobacteriaceae bacterium
CCGCGGCCGGCCTATCCGGCCCCGCCGGCCAGCACGCGCGCGAAAACATCGGTGTCGACATTGCCGCCGCACAGGGGGAAGCCGACGGTTTGGCCCGACAGGCGGCCCCGCTGTTGCAGGATGGCGGCAAGCGGCGCGGCGCCGGCGCCCTCGGCGACGTTGTGGGTGTCGTGGAACAACACCCGCATGGCCTCGGCGACCTCGGCGTCGGTGACCGCGACGATGTCATCGACCTCTTGCCAGATCACCTCCAGCGCCGCTTGGACGGGGGTGCGGCAGGCCATGCCGTCGGCCAGTGTGGTGCTGGCCGGGCTTTCCCGGAACGCCCCCGCCTCAAAACTGTCCTTGTACGCGGTGGCGTGGGCGGAGACGACGCCGACGATCCGGGTTCGGCGCCTGAGCGCGTCGCGGGCGGCGGCACAGGCCGAGATGCCCGAGCCCAGGCCGATCGGCACATACCAGGCGTCCAGATCGTCCCGCTCCGAGAACGCCTCATAGGGGTATGTCGCCACGCCGCGGATCAGGGCCGGATCGAAGCTGGGCATGCGGGCCAGGCCCCGCTCCTCGGCCAGTACGGCGGCGTGCTCATTCGCCGCCTGGAAGTCGTCGCCATGCTCGACCAGTTCCGCCCCCCAGGCGCGCATGGCGGCGTTCTTTTCCACCGAGTTGCCGTGGGGGACCACGATCACCGCCCGCAGCCCGTGGCGCTGGGCCGCCAGGGTGACCGATTGGCCATGATTGCCGCGCGTGGCCGAGACCAGGCCGGTCACGTCCGGCCGGGCCTTGACCAGCGCGTCCAGGGCGGTCAGCCCGCCGCGCAGCTTGAACGCGCCGGTCGGCGTATGGTTCTCATGCTTGACCCAGCATGCGAACCCCAGCCGGGCGCGAAGCAGCGGCCAGGCGTAAAGCGGCGTTTTCGGCACCACGGGCCGGACGATGTCGAAGGCGGCTTCGATTTGGGATTTGGTCGGCAGCATGATGGCCCGACGGTAAGGCCATCGGTCCCCCCTACCAAGCACGGGATTGTCATGGGATAATTGGGCAGAGGCGGTGACGACCCAATACCGCCCGATTGGGAGGAGCAGACGCCATGACCCGTGCCTTCGCGGCCCACGGTTTCTTCGCGCTGATGGTGCCGGCCTGGGTGGCGGTCGGCCTGGCCCTCGGCGGCGCATGGACCTATGCCGCTGTCCTGTGGGCGTTCGTGGTGGTGGCGCTGGTTGATCAGATCACGCCCCTGCGCCACACCCCGGAAGCCGATCCCCATGCGCGCCCGGTCGCCAACCCGATCATGGCGCTGTTGACCTGGGTGATCCTGCCGATCCAGGCGGTGTTGACCCTGTGGTATCTGGCCGTCGCCTCGGCCGACGATTTGGCCTGGTGGGAGGTGCTTGGCCTGGTCCTGTCCATGGGCACGGCCGCGGGCGGCATTGGCATCACGGTCGCCCATGAGCTGATCCATCGCGCCCGGGCGGTCGAGCGGGGCCTGGGCATCGGGCTGTTGGCCTTGACCAGCTACGCCCATTTCCGCATCGAGCATGTGCACGGCCATCACCGCCATGTCGGCACCGCCCAGGACCCGGCCACGGCCCGCCATGGCGAAAGCCTGTATGCGTTCCTGCCCCGCGTGGTGGTGCAAAGCTGGCTGTCCGCTTGGCGGATCGAGACGGCGCGCCTGGGCCGGCGGGGGCTGGCGGCCTGGGGCCCGCGCAACCGCATGCTGCATTACGTCGCCCTGCAGGGGGCGCTGTATCTTGGGGTCTGGGCCGCGTTCGGCTGGGCGGGTGTCGGGCTGTTCCTGGCCCAGGGCATGGTGGCGGTGATCCTGTTGGAGGCGGTGGATTACATCGAGCATTATGGGCTGGTCCGGGCCGAGACGGCGGCGGGCACACCCGAACGGGTCACCGAGCACCACAGCTGGAATTCGGACCACCGGCTGACCAACTGGACCACCTTCAATCTGGGCCTGCATGCCGATCACCACCGGGCGCCGGGCCTGCCCTACCACCAACTGCACGACCACGAGGCGGCCCCGAAGATGCCGACCGGCTATTCCGGCATGATCCTGCTGGCCTTCCTGCCGCCGCTGTGGTTCCGGGTCATGAACCCGCGCGTCGCGGCTTGGCGGCACCGGCGGGATCTGGACGCCACCGCCGAACACGATACAGTGAGCACAGCCCCGGGTTAAGCGGTCCGGCGCCAAACGTGACAACAGTCAAGCCTCGATGCGCATCCTGAAATCCTCTGTTTCGACCCGGTCCGACGCGTTTCGGGACAATGACGCGCGCATGCGCGCGCTGGTCCAGGATCTGAAGTCCCAGGTCCGCGCCATCAAGCGCGGCGGCGGCGACCGGGCGCGGGACAAGCACCTGGCGCGCGGCAAGCTGCTGCCGCGGGACCGGGTGCGCGGCCTGTTGGACCCGGGCACGCCCTTTTTGGAGTTCAGCCAGTTCGCCGCCCACGGCGTCTATGACGACGACGTGCCGGCGGCCGGGCTGATCACCGGCATCGGCCGGGTCATGGGCCAGGAATGCGTGGTGATCGCCAATGACGCCACGGTCAAGGGCGGCACCTATTACCCGCTGACCACCAAGAAGCAGGGCCGGGCCCAGGAGATCGCGCGCGCCAACGCCTTGCCGTGCATCTATCTGGTCGATTCGGGCGGCGCCTATCTGCCCAAGCAGGATGAGGTGTTCCCGGACCGGCACCATTTCGGCCGGTCGTTCTTCAACCAGGCCAAGATGTCGTCAGAGGGCATTCCCCAGATCGCCGTGGTGATGGGCAGTTGCACGGCCGGCGGCGCCTATGTGCCGGCGATGTGCGACGAGAGCATCATCGTCAGGAATCAGGGCACGATCTTTCTGGGCGGCCCACCCTTGGTGAAGGCCGCGACCGGGGAGGTGGTGACGGCCGAGGATCTGGGCGGCGGCGATGTCCATTCCCGGGAGTCGGGCGTCACCGACCATCTGGCCCACAACGACGCCCACGCCCTGAGCCTGGCCCGGCGCATCGTCGGCAATCTGAACCGGAGCAAGCGCCCGACCGTCGATCTGCGGCCAGCGAAAGCACCGCTTTACGACCCCGAGGAGGTGTACGGCATCGTCGGCACCGATCTGAAGAAGCCCTATGACATCCGGGAGGTGATCGCCCGGCTGGTCGATGGCTCCGAATTCGATGAATTCAAGCAGACCTACGGCCAGACCCTGGTGACGGGATTTGCCCATCTGTTCGGCATCCCGGTCGGCATCATCGGCAACAACGGCATCCTGTTCAGCGAAAGTGCTGTGAAAGGGGCCCATTTCGTTGAGCTGTGCTGTCAGCGTGGCGTCCCAATCCTGTTTTTGCAGAACATCACCGGCTTCATGGTTGGCCGCAAATATGA
>CAYNRD010000337.1:0-3373 GCA_964399515.1 uncultured Mycobacteriaceae bacterium
GCCCAAGATCGCCGACTACCCCTTCACCACCCTGCATCCCAATCTGGGCGTGGTCGGCGTCGATGACGGGGAGTTCGTGCTGGCCGACATCCCGGGCCTGATCGAGGGGGCGAGCGAAGGCCACGGATTGGGCGCCCGGTTCCTGGGCCATGTGGAGCGCACGGCCGTGCTGTTCCACCTGATCGACGGCAATCATGAAGATGTCGGCCAAGCCTACCGAACCATCCGGACCGAATTGGAGGCCTATGGCCACGGCCTGGCCGACAAACCCGAAATCGTCGGGCTGAACAAGGTCGACACCCTGGACGAGGAGTTGGTGCGCCTGTTGAGCGAAAGCCTTTACGAGGCCGGCGCCCGTTGGGTGATGCCGGTCTCCGGTGTCACCGGCCAGGGAGTGGTCGACGTGCTGCGGGCCTTGCGCGGGCCCGTGGACCGGGCGCGCCACCGCCGGACGGAGGCGGAGCGGGCCGGGGCCGAGGCGCAAGCGCCCGACCCCGGCGGCTACGATCCGCTGGCGGACCCGGCGCCGTGACCGGGGCGCCCAAACTGGAGGATGCCCGCCGGATCGTGGTCAAGATCGGCTCGGCGCTGCTGGTCGCAGCCAAGCCCGGTGCGGTGCGCAAACCCTGGCTGGACGCGCTGGCCGACGACATCGCCCGCCTGCAGGCGCGCGGCCAGCGGGTGTGCGTGGTGTCCTCGGGCGCGATCGCGGTCGGCCGGGTGCATCTGGGCCTGGTCGGGCGGCCCCTGAAGCTGGAGGAGAAGCAAGCCGCCGCCGCCTGCGGGCAGATCCGCCTGGCCCATGCCTATCAGGACAGCCTGGCCCGACACCGGGTCACGGTCGCCCAGATCCTGTTGGGCATGCCCGATACCGAGGACCGGCGCCGGCACCTGAACGGCCGGGCGACCATCGACCAGTTGCTGGGCCTGGGGGCTGTGCCGGTGATCAACGAAAACGATTCCACCAGTACGGAGGAAATCCGGTTCGGCGACAACGACCGGCTGGCGGCGCGCGTCGCCCAGATGATTTCCGCCGACATGCTGATCCTGTTGTCCGACATCGACGGGCTGTACACCGCCGACCCCAGGAAAGACCCGCAGGCCCGGCATCTGCCCCTGGTCACCGACCTGTCGCCCGAGATTCTGGCCATGGCCGGCGCACCGCCGCCCGGCTATTCGTCGGGCGGCATGATCACCAAGTTGGCCGCCGCCAAGATCGCCCTGGGAGCCGGCTGCCGGATGGCGATCACCCGGGGTGACGTCGCCATGCCGCTCGCGGCTCTGGAGGCCGGCGCCACGGCCACCTGGTTCGCCACCGCCGCCGAACCGCGCACCGCGCGCAAGCGGTGGATCGCGTCCGGCTTGGGCCACAAGGGCACGCTGGTGATCGACGCCGGCGCCGTCCGCGCGCTACGGGCCGGCAAAAGCCTGCTGCCGGCGGGGGTCACCAGCGTGGGGGGCCAGTTCCAGCGCGGCGACCTGGTGGCGGTGACCGGCCCGGACGGCGCCCGCCTGGCAGTGGGTCTGGCCGCCTATGACGCCCAGGACATGGCCGCAATCCTGGGCCGCAAGTCCCATGAAATTGAAGCGATCCTGGGGTTCCGCGGCCGGGACGAGGCGATCCACCGCGACGACCTGGTGCTGGAGTAAGCCCGGGCGCCGGGGGCGGGCGGACCGGTCATGGCCGGGCGGGCCTTGGCCTCAGGGCTTTTTCTTGACCCCATACAGTTCCAGCCGGTGGTCGAGCAGTTCGAAGCCCAATTCCCTCGCGATCGCCTCCTTCAGGCGTTCCAGCTCGGCGTTTTGGAATTCGACCACCTCCCCGGTTTCCAAATCGACCAGGTGGTGGTGGTGCTCGGTGTTGGCCTCGAACCGGGCGCAGTTCTCACTGCCGGTGAATTCATGCCGTTGGACCAGGCCCAGCTCATCCAGCATGTTCAGGGTCCGGTACACCGTGGCGATGGAAATGCTTTTTTCCACCGCCCGCGCCCGCTCATACACGGTTTCGACCGAGGGGTGGTCGCTGCTTTCGGTCAGCACCTGCACCACCGCCCGGCGCGGCGCGGTCAGCTTCATGCCGGCGGCCACGCACCGCTCCGCCAAATCGGGCTCGGCGGCCCGGGTGCGCGCCATCTGGGCGTCTGCGCCCGCGGGTTTCAGGACCGGTGCGGTCATGGCGGCCTTCGTCCTTTTTGCTTCCGAGACAGTGGAACCCTATCATGATTATGCGGGTGACGCCCGGGCTTTCAAGCCCCGGCTTCATTTCTTTCCCCCGCGTTCGGAATTGGGTTAACTACCCCATTCTGCCCTTGCCATCGTCCAGCCCGGCGCCATGACCCAAGCCCTTGAGCCCAAGACCCCAGAGACCGTGCGGGACACCAAAACCATGCGGGACACCGTCTTGGCGATCGCCGACGCGGCCAAGGCCGCCGCTGCCGTGCTGGCCACGGCCCCGGATGCCCAGAAACGGGCGGCGTTGCTGGCGGCGGCGGATCGGCTGGCGGCACGGCAAGACGCGCTGATCGCGGCGAACGCCCGGGATCTGGACGCCGCCACGGCGGCCGGCGCCACGCCCGCCTTCATCGACCGGCTGCGCCTGACCCCGGACCGGATCGGCGCCATGGCCGAAGGCTTGCGCCAGATCGCCGCCCAGCCGGACCCGATCGGCGTCGTGCAAGACGCGTGGGGCCGGCCGAACGGCTTGAGGATCGAGCGGGTGACGGTGCCGTTGGGCGTGATCGGCATCATCTTTGAAAGCCGGCCGAACGTCACCGCCGACGCGGGGGGCCTGTGCCTGAAATCCGGCAACGCCGCCATTCTGCGCTGCGGGTCGGAAAGCTTTCATTCGGCCAGCCTGATCGCCCAATGCCTGGCCGACGGCCTGGGCGAAGCCGGCCTGCCGGCGGCGGCCATCCAGTTGATCCCGACCCGGGACCGGGACGCGGTGGGGGTCATGCTGACCCTGGACAGCCATATCGACGTGATCATTCCACGCGGCGGCAAGGGCCTGATCGCCAGGGTCGCCGAACAAAGCCGCATTCCGGTACTCAAGCATCTGGACGGCATCTGCCATGTCTATCTGCACCAAGACGCCGACCCGGCCATCGCCGAGCAGGTCACCCTGAACGCCAAGATGCGCCGGCCGGGCGTTTGCGGCGCCGCCGAAACCTTGCTGGTCGATCGGACCGTCGCCGAACGCCTGCTGCCGCCGGTGCTGGACGCCCTGGCCCGGGCCGGCTGTGCCCTGCGCGGCGATGCCGCCGTCCGCGCCCTGGATGGCCGGGTCACCCCGGCCACGGAGGACGACTGGGACACGGAGTATCTGGACGCGATCCTGTCGGTGAAATGCGTCGATGGGCTGGAAGACGCCATC
>CAYNRD010000338.1:0-3367 GCA_964399515.1 uncultured Mycobacteriaceae bacterium
GCTGCAATCTGCTCCCAACCCGTCCGAAGGGCGGGAGTGGATGCTGCCCCGGGTATTGGAGTCGACCCCGTCCGGTTTCGGCTGTTACGGCGCCGAGGGCCGGCAGGCGCTCAAGGACGGGGTGGTGGCGATCAGCCGCTGGACCGCGACCCTGCGGGAGACGATCCGGTCCCGCCCGGGCTTCCCGGAGTTGTTCGCCAGCCTGCGCCGGGCCGCCTACACCAGCCCCGAACAGCCCGGCACCGCCGCGAACATGCTGTTCGTCTCGGCCGGATTGAACGGCACCGTGCCTTTGGAAGACCAGGGTGACAGCTTCTGGTGGGGCCACACCCCATTCGCGCATTTTGACGCACCCTATGACCGGTTCGGCCAAATTATCCGCGGGCTGAGCCCCGACCGGCCGGAGCTGGAAACCCACGGCGTCACCCGCACCCTGGACGCGGGAGCCGGTCGTGGCGGCGGCCTTGCCTGCTGTCGGCTTGGCGGCGACGGCAGCGCCTTGGAATTGGTTCAGGCCTAAATCCGCGTGCAAGCGGTTCGACTGACGGATGGTTGGGCTTAACAGGTTCTGACGGGCCTGTGATCCGACCGGCGCTCCCGGGCGTAGGGAGAGGTGTCAGTTGAAACGAGCACAGCGACGGCTGGGGTGGGCCGTCCCAAAGGCGAGGCATCCCCAATGGCATATCTCTACGACGACTCCTCCGAGCGCGCGACCCAACGATACATCCAAACCTCCATGCGCCAGCCCTTGCTGAGCCGGGAGGATGAGCAGGATCTGGCCTTGCGCTGGCGGGACAACCGGGACGAGGCGGCCCTGCACCAGTTGACCCAGGCCTACATGCGGCTGGTGGTGTCCATGGCCGGCAAGTTCCGCAATTACGGGCTGCCCATGGCCGATCTGATCCAGGCGGGCAATATCGGCCTGATGTTGGCGGCCGAGAAGTTCGAGCCGGAGCGGGAGGTGCGCTTTTCCACCTACGCGTCCTGGTGGATCCGCTCGTCGATCCAGGATTTCGTGCTGCGCAATTGGTCGATCGTGCGCACCGGCACCACGGCGTCCCAGAAGTCACTGTTCTTCAATCTGCGCCGCTTGCGCGCCAAGATCCAGGACCCGTCGGCGACCCACATGACCGAAGGGCAACGCCAGGAGATCGCCGACACCTTGGCGGTGCCGACCCGGGACGTCCTGGCCATGGAATACCGCCTGGCCGCCTCCGACCAGTCCCTGAACGCGCCGATCACCCTGGACGGTGACGATGATTGGCAAAGCACCCTGGCCGACGAGCGGTCGACGCCCGAGCAGGTGGTGGTCGGCATGCGCAACGCCGAGGCGCGGTCGCGCTGGCTGGCCGATGCCCTGGGCGAGTTGTCCGACCGGGAGCGGCTGATCATCGAACGTCGCCGGCTGACCGATGAGGTGATCACCTTGGAAGAGCTCGGCCGGGAGCTGGGGGTGAGCAAGGAGCGTGTCCGTCAGTTGGAAAACCGGGCCATGGGCAAGCTGAAGAAGTGCATGGAACGCTTCGTCGACCAGCCGGACGAATACTTCGTCGAGGGCTGATTACCCCGGCCGGCGGGCCACCAGCTTCACCGTGGTGCCCGTGTCGATGGCGTCGGTTTCCGACAGACCGTTCAGGGCCAGGAACCGTTGCAGCGGGAAGTCCGGGACATCCATGGCCGACACCAGGGTGTCCAGGGTGTCCGCCCTTCGGGTTTCATACACGTACAGGTGCCGGGGCCGGACCGCGCGGCGGTCACTCTCGGTCATGCGGCGGAAGCTGAACGTGGAGCGCTGCATGGCCTCGACCACATCCTGTGTGGAGTCCTGCGGGATCACGTACAGGAACTGGTAGACCCGGTTGCGTGCGGTTTGGATGGCCAGCAGGCGCAGATCGGCCGCCCGGCCGCCCCGGGTCAGGCTGGCCTCCAGAAGGCCGGTGGCGGCCGGAAAGCCGTTGATGGTCATCGGCTCCACCGCCCGCAGCTGCCGGCCCGGCGCCCAGGTGTGCACCAGGTAGTTGACCATGCCGAAATCGGCGCCCCGGTCCACCGCCTCGACCAAGACCTGACCGCCCTGGTGGTGGCGCGCCAAGATCTGGGAACCGCGCTGGCGGGCGGAAAATCCGTCCGGCACCACGAAGCCGACATCGTCAACCAGATTCAGATAGGTGCGGCCTTCCAGCAACTCGCCCTCGCCCGGATTGGGGCCGTAGGTCAGCCCATCGACGACGGCCAGGAACTCCTCCCGGTCGGTCCGGGCGACGCCGCCGGCATCCTCCAGCGCCCGGGCCGCCGCCCGGGTGATGCGGTCGGACAGGCGCGGATGGGTGGACAAAAGCTCCGGCGGCGGCAGGGCGCGGCCGCCGCTGGCCAGGGTGGTGATCTCGCTTTCCCGGCGCAGCTGGTCCAGGAAGCTGGCCATGGCGAACGGGTCATAGCCGGCCCGGGTCATGTAGCGGACCGCCCGGTCATCGGCTTCGAACTCCTGCTCCCGGTTGAATTGCAGCAGGCGCAGCTGGGTCGCCTGGGCGGCCAGCAGCAACGCCGCCCGGTTGCCCCGGCCCAACCCGCGCAGGCGCAGCCGCGCCTCCTCGGCCGCCTGGCGCTGCCGTGCCGCGTGGCGCCCGGTGACATGGCCGATCTCATGGGCCATCACGCCGGCCAGTTCCGCCTCATTGTTGATGGTGGCCAGCAGGCCGCGGGTCAGATACACGAAGCCGCCCGGAACCGCGAAGGCGTTCACCGTGTCGCTGTCCAGGACCGTGAACACGAACGGCCGCTCCGGCATCTCGGTCTCCCGGACCAAGCGGGCGCCGATGCGGTTGATGTAATCGGCCACCCGCTGGTCCGGATAGACGCCGCCGAAGGATTCCACGAACCGGGGGTGGGTTTGCTGGCCCAGCCGCAGCTCCTCGGCCGGGGTCAGGGCCAGGGCCGGGCTGTCGGCCGCCGCCGGCGAAACCCCGGCCAGCGCCCAGACCAATAGTCCGGCCAAGGCCAGGATCACGGGGCGCGCGCGGCGGGCATGGCTGGTCATGATAACAGCACCTCAACTTGCTCCGGATGGGTCGCCGCGATCGATGGCCCGTTGACGGCCTGCACCAGGCCGCGCACCCGGATCCGCTTCTGGTCCAGAGTTAGGGGGTCGAACCCGGCCGCTTCAAATAACGGCCAGTCACGCTTGCCGATGGTGACGGTAAAATCTTGGCGCCAATCGGCCCCAAAATTGACGAAGATCCGGCCGCGGACCTCGGCCGTGGCCAGCACCCGGCCCTCGACCAAGCCAAACCCGCCGATCAGCCCCCCGGCCCGGTCCGCCGGCACCCGCCGAAACCGCGCCTGCCCCCAAACGCCCCGCCCGGCCCCC
>CAYNRD010000339.1:0-3364 GCA_964399515.1 uncultured Mycobacteriaceae bacterium
CCGGCGGCCCAGCGCGAAATAGACCAACGCCCCCAGCCCCGCCGCCGCCAGCCGGGAGACCAGCGCCGTTTCGGCCAAGGGGCCGACCGGCAGCAGGATCATCCGGGCGATCAGGGCCGCCAGGATGGCATAGGCCACGCACGCCACCCAGGCCATCCCCTGGCCGTCTGGGTCCAGCCGTCCGGCCAGCACCACGCCCAGCGCCCGCCAGAAATAGGTGACCAGGGCGGCCAGGATCACGGCCAGCGCGAACCCGGCCTCCCCGCTGCCGGGGGGAAGGCCGGTCACGGCTTGCCCTCCCGGTCCGGGCGGGTGATCACGAAGGCGGCGGTTCCGGCGGCCAGGCCGGCCAGCAGCAGTCCCCAATCCGGGCTGAGCAGAAAGGCCGGCGGGCCGGCCAAGGCGCCCAGGCCGAAGGCGTAGCGCCGCCAGGTGGCGGCCAGATCGGCCGACAAAACGATCATGAAATAGACCGGGTTCAGGAACACCAGGCCCAGCGATACGGCGGCCGGCACCTGCCCGGCCAGGTGGAATCCCGTCCAGGTGCCGCCGATGGCCGCGACGCCCAAAACGGCGAAGAAGCCCCAGAAATAGGGCACCCGGGCCGGGCCGGGCAGATCGGGGAAGACTTTCAGGGCCTGGACCCAGCCGGTCACCGCGATCGCGTGGCTCAGCAACAGCCGGTGCCACAGCCGGGTGTTCGGGAACCACGGCATCAAGACCAGCACCATCGGCAGCAGCCGGACGTTGGCCAGGGCCACGGCCAGCAGCACCGCCAAGGGGCTGCCGCCGATCACGTGCAGTTCGACCATCGCCATCTGCCCCGGCAGCGCGAAGGTCGACAGGGTCGAGATCACGCCCCAGACCGGATCCAGCCCGCCGGCGTGCACCAAGGACCCGAAGCCCAGGAAACTGGCCGCCAGAACCCAGGCAGGCGCCGCCAGGCAGTCCCGGGCGCCGGCGATGAACGCAAAGCCCTTGGTCATCTCATGATCCACCGGTCTGAGGGGTTGAGACAGAAATGCATCAAATCCCAATTTTCCACGCCACCCCTCCATGGTGGGATCGTGACAGGCCCATGACGGAGCGGTAACACTTCCGACGAGTCGGCATGCGTGCGGGTCTGCCATGACCTTTGCGAATGCGTGGTTTCAAAGCCCGGGTACACGGGCCCGAAATGAACAAGACAGCGGGAGTGGGCGTGGTCCGCCCCGCACACGGTTTTGTGGAGGAAGCGAGTGATGGGTATCGTGGGTCGCGGTTGGCCGCGGGCGGGTGCGTGCGTGTTGCGGACCATCGGTTTGGGTGGCGCCAGCATGCTGGCGCTGACCGTTGGGATGGTGCCCCAGGGCGCGCAGGCGGTTGATTTCCAGCAGGGCAAGTTCACCGGCAGCCTCGATACGACGCTGACCGTGGGCGCCTCCTTCCGGGTGGAGGAGGCCGATGACAGCAATATCGGCATCGCCAATGGCGGCACCGGCACCTCGATCAACGGCGATGACGGCAACCTGAACTTCGATCCGGGCCTGTTCAGCCTGGTCGGCCGGGTGACCTCGGAATTCCTGGGCGAATACGAAAACTTGGGCGTGTTCCTGCGCGGCACCGCCTTCGTCGATGTGCTCAACGCCGACGGGACCAACACCGATTTTCGGGATCTGCCCGACCAGACGGTCGAGCGAATCGGCCGCGACCTTGAGCTTTTGGACGCGTTCGCCTTCGGCAGCTTCGACATCGGTGACCAGTTCCTGGATATCCGGCTGGGCCAGCAGGTGCTGTCCTGGGGGGAGAGCACGTTCATCCTGAACGGCATCAACATCATCAACCCGATCAACGCCGCCGCGGTCACCATCCCGGGCAGTGAGATCCGGGAAGCCCTGATCCCGCTGCCGATCGCCAACGCCACGGTCGGCATCACCGACAATTTTTCGATCGAAGGGTTCTACCAGTTCGATTTCCGGGACACGGAGCCAAACCCGGTCGGCAGCCTGTTTTCCACCTCCGACTTCATAGCACCCGGCGGCTCGGACATCTTCCTGGGCTTTGGCAACCCGCTGATCCCCGACGATCCCGACGCCCCGCCGGTCGGCGTCACCACCTTCGATCCGCCGGTCACCCAGCCCCTGACGCCGACGGCCTCGGCCGCGGCCTCCGCCGCCTTTGGCCTGCCGCCCGGCACCATTACGGAGGTTCCGGTGGCCGCAGGGGCATTGACTCCGTCGGGGTCGGTGGTCCGCCGGGGCGATGACTTGAGCCCGCGGGACGATGGTCAGTTCGGATTGGCGGCCCGGTATTTCTCCCCGACGCTGAACGACACCGAATTTGGTGCCTTCTTCATTAATCACCACAGCCGTCTGCCGCTGGTCACCGCCCGGCTGGCCACGGAGGAAGAGTTCCTGGCCGGCTTCGGCGCCGCCGGCGCGGTTCCGGGGTTCGGCACCGTGCCCGGGGTGGCGGGCCCGCCGCCGTCGGTGGTGCCGAACTTCAATTCCGAGAGTGAGGCGCTGGTCACCTTCCCCGAGGATATCCAGCTGATCGGGGTCAGCTTCAACACCACCATCGGGACGCTGTCCCTGCAGGGGGAGTATTCGTTCCGGATCGGCCAGCCCTTGCTGCTGGATGATGTGGAGTTGCTGCAGGCCGCCCAGGCCGCGCCCAGCGTGAATTCCGCCTTCCTGGCGGCGCTGGCCGATGGGGCCTCGGTAGAGGACGCCTTGGCGGAAGCCACGGTGGTGGCCGAGCTGTTCAACACCAATCAGATCATCCAGCGGGAGGGCGGCATCGACCTGGCCGATCCGCTCGGCAGCGTCTCCCGCTTTTTCGGCGCCGACATCGAAGGCTTCGAACGCTTCGAGGTGTCCCAGTTCCAGTTCACCGCCACCCAACTGTTCGGGCCGATTTCCCGAATTGGCGTCGATCAATGGTTCGCCATCGGGGAGTTTGGCGTCACCGGCGTGCACGGCTTCCCCGATGAGGATGAGCTGCGCCTGGACGGTCCCGGCACCACCCTGGGCGGCAACCCGTTCTTCGTCGGCGTCGGCGGCCAGCCGGCCTTGCAGGAAGACGGTTTCGCCTCGGCCGTGTCCGGCGGTTATGTGGTGGCGGCCCAGTTCGATTTCCTGAACGCGTTCAATTCCGTGTTCAACATCAGCCCGTCGGTGTCCTTCGCCCATGACGTGTTCGGCACCACGCCCTTGCCCCTGGGCACGTTCCTGGAGGATCGGGCGGCGGTGTCCATCGGGGTGGAAGTGTCGTTCCTGGACCAGTTCACCGCCCAGGCGTCCTACACGAATTTCTTCTCGCTGGGGGATGATGAGTTCAACGCCTTGCGAGATCGCGATTTCGTCACACTCAGCGCCAGCTACTT
>CAYNRD010000340.1:0-3361 GCA_964399515.1 uncultured Mycobacteriaceae bacterium
GTGTCGGTGAAGGAAGCGATCCCGCGCGGGCGCGTCAAGAAGGGCGATGTGCACCGGGCGGTGATCGTCCGCACCGCCAAGGATTTGCACCGCAATGACGGCACCGCGATCCGGTTCGACCGGAACGCCGCCGTGCTGATCAACAAGCAGAACGAGCCGATCGGCACCCGGATCTTCGGTCCGGTGACCCGTGAGTTGCGCGCGCGCAAGTTCATGAAGATCGTCAGCCTGGCGCCGGAGGTGATCTGACCATGGCAACCGGATTGCACATCAAGAAGGGCGATACGGTCGTGGTCAATGCCGGCCGCGACAAGGGCAAAAAGGGCGAGGTGCTGAAGGTCTTCCCCAAGGAGGCCCGCGCCATCGTCCAGGGCGTGAACGTGGTCAAGCGCCACACCCTGCCCAGCTATCAGAATTCCCAGGGCGGCATCGTCGAGAAGGAGGCGAAGATCCACGTCTCCAACCTGATGCATGTCGACCCGAAGACCGACCAGCCGACCCGTATCGGCACCCGGATTCTGGAGGACGGCCGTAAGGTCCGCTTCGCCAAGAAGTCCGGCGAAATCATCGACCGGTGAGGGCAAGCGACATGGCAACCCGTTTGCGCAAACACTATGACGACGTGGTCAAGCCGGACCTGCAAAAGGCGTTCAACTACGCGAACCCTATGCAAGTGCCGAAGCTTGAGAAGATCGTGATCAACATGGGGATCGGCAAGGCCACCCAGGATTCCAAGAAGCTGACCAACGCGGTCGCCGATTTGGAGAGGATCGCGGGCCAAAAGCCGGTGACCACCAAGGCCAAGAAGTCGATCGCCGGTTTCAAGCTGCGCGAGGGCATGGCGATCGGTGCCAAGGTGACCCTGCGCCGGGACCGGATGTATGAGTTCCTGGACCGGCTGGTCAACATCGCCCTGCCTCGGGTCCGGGACTTCCGCGGCCTGGGCAATGGCTTTGACGGCCGGGGCAATTACAACATGGGTGTCAAGGAACAGATCGTGTTCCCGGAGATCGAATACGACAAGGTCGATGAGATCCGGGGCATGGACATCACCTTTGTGACCACCGCCAAGACGGATGACGAGGCCAAGGCGCTGTTGCGCGGCTTCGACATGCCGTTCGCCCAAAGCTGACCGGGGCGGGAAGGACGGATCGAGATGGCGAAGAAAAGCACGATCGAAACCAACAAGCGTCGGATGCGCATGGTCGAACGGGACGCCGCCAAGCGCGCCGCCCTGAAGGCGATCGCCGAGGACCCCAAGCGCCCCGCCGAAGAGCGGTTCCAGGCGCGCATGAAGCTGAATGAACTGCCAAAGAACGGCAGCAAGATCCGCATCCGCAACCGGTGCGAGGTGACCGGGCGCCCGCGCGCCTTCTACCGCCGGTTCAAGATCAGCCGGATCGCGCTTCGGGATCTGGCCTCGACCGGGCAGCTGCCCGGCGTGGTCAAGTCCAGCTGGTAAGGAGAGCCTGAGATGCAATTGAGCGATCCCTTGGGCGATCTGTTGACCCGCATCCGCAACGGCCAGCGGGGCGGCAAGGCGACGGTGGACAGCCCGGCTTCCAAGCTGCGCGCCAATGTCTTGGACGTGCTGCAGCGGGAAGGGTTCATCCGCGGATACGCCGTCGCCGATGCCGATGGCGGCAAGCGGAACGTGACCGTCGAGCTGAAATATCTGGAAGGCCAGCCGGTGATCCGCAAGATCGAGCGGATCTCCAAGCCGGGCCGCCGGGTTTATTCCAAGATCAAGGACCTGCCGCGCTCGTACAACGGCTTGGGTGTGAAGATCCTGTCCACGCCGCGCGGCGTGATGTCCGACGCCGAGGCCCGGGCCGCCAATGTTGGCGGCGAAGTCCTCTGCGAAGTGTTCTAAGGAGGGCCCCGCCAAATGTCCCGAATTGGAAAACTGCTGGTGCCGATCCCGTCGGGCGTCGATCTGAAGCTGGATGGTGCCGAGATGAAGGCCAAGGGCAAGCTGGGTGAACTCAGCCTGACCGTGGACCCGGCCGTCGCCGTGACCATCGACGACGGCAACATCTCGGTCCGGCCCGCCAATGAGAACGATCCCCACGGCCGGCGGATGTGGGCGACCACCCGCACCCTGATCAACAATCTGGTCACCGGCGTGTCGACCGGCTTCACCAAGAACCTGGAGATCCAAGGGGTGGGCTACCGGGCGGCGGTGCAGGGCACGGATCTGGTGCTGACCTTGGGCTTCAGCCATGAGGTGCGGTACCCGATCCCCGATGGCATCCAGATGAAGTGCGAGAAGCCGACTTCGGTGTCGATCACCGGCATCGACAAGCAACGGGTCGGCCAAATCGCCGCCGAGATCCGCGCCTACCGGCCGCCCGAACCCTATAAGGGCAAGGGCGTGCGCTATGAAGGCGAGCGGATCTTGATCAAGGAAGGCAAGAAGAAGTAACCGCCATGCCATTGTCCAACAAAGACCTGTTCGAGCGGCGCAAACAGCGCACCCGAACCGCGATCAAGAAACTGGCCAAGGGCCGGCCGCGTCTCAGCGTGTTCCGGTCGTCCAAGCAGATCTATGCCCAGGTCATCGATGACGGCCGCGGGCACACCATCGCGACCGCGTCGACCCTGGAAAAGGACCTGCGCGACAAGCTGAAGACCGGGGCCACCATCGAGGCGGCGACCGAGATCGGCAAGCTGGTCGCCGAGCGGGCCAAGCACGCCGGCGTGACCGCGGTGATCTTCGACCGGGGGGCGTACCGCTATCACGGTCGGATCAAGGCCCTGGCCGACGCCGCCCGCGAAGCCGGCCTGGAATTCTAAGGAGCGAGACGAATGGCACGAGGGCCCAGGGAAGACCGCCAGGATCGCCGCGACCGCGGTGAAGAGGCGGAACTGGTCGAAAAGCTGGTCTCCATCAACCGGGTGGCCAAGGTGGTCAAGGGCGGCCGGCGGTTCGGCTTCGCGGCCCTGGTGGTCGCCGGCGACGGCAAGGGCCGGGTCGGTTACGGCACCGGCAAGGCGCGGGAAGTGCCGGAAGCGATCCGGAAGGCGACCGAAAAGGCCAAGAAGACCATGATCCGGGTGCCGCTCCGGGAGGGGCGCACCCTGCACCATGACGTGCACGGCCATTTCGGCGCCGGCAAGGTGACCCTGCGCACGGCGCCGTCGGGCACCGGCATCATCGCCGGCGGCCCGACCCGGGCGGTGTTCGAGGCGCTGGGTGTGCAGGACGTGGTCGCCAAGTCGCTGGGCACGTCGAACCCGCACAACATGATCAAGGCGACCTTCGACGCGCTGAGGATCGTCGAGGGGCCGCGCTCGGTCGCCGTCCGGCGCGGCAAGAAGGTCGCCGATCTGATCGGCCGGCGCGAACGCCAGTATGACG
>CAYNRD010000341.1:0-3356 GCA_964399515.1 uncultured Mycobacteriaceae bacterium
CCGAGGCGAGCGGGGCGATGGTGGTGGTTATCGGCGGCGGGACGACGGTGGGGGCGGTGCTGTCGCTGGGCGGCTTCGTCTATTCCCGGTCGGTCCGGGTCGGCGGCGATAAGATGGACAGCGCCATCATCGCTTATATCCGCCGGGCCTTTAACCTGTTGGTCGGCGAAGGCTCGGCCGAACGGATCAAGAAGGAAATCGGCTCCGCCTATCCGCCCGAGGATGGCGACGGGCGGGTGTTGGAGATCAAGGGCCGGGACCTGATGAACGGTGTGCCCAAGGAGTTGGTCATCTCCGAACGGCAGATCTCCGAAAGCCTGGCCGAACCCGTGTCCCAGATCGTTGAAGCGGTGAAGGTCGCCCTGGAGCACACCGCCCCGGAGCTGGCCGCCGATATCGTCGATAAGGGCATCGTGCTGACCGGCGGCGGGGCGCTGCTGTCCAATTTGGATTTCGTGCTGCGCCATTCGACCGGCCTGCCGGTGTCCATCGCCGATGATCCGCTGTCTTGTGTGGCGCTGGGCACCGGACGTGCGTTGGAAGAGATGAAGACGCTCAGAAATGTTTTGATAAACATGTATTAACCGTTTGGTGTCTTTGATACATTAAAGCGAATCGGAGCATACGTCGTCGGGCCAGTCTTGAAAGACCTGTCGTCGCGGCGGGCCCGGAGCTTTGTTGAAGCTTTGTTATTGTCTCTGTTGGCGGGGTTCGCCGTCGGCCACTTGCGTCGTCGTTCGGCAATGCTTCGGCATGAAGGGTTTTTCCAAGCGCTTGGCCGGTTCGCCGGCCGGTTTTGGGGGAGGGGAATGGTCACCAGCGCGGGACGTCCAAAGGCGAGGGCGGGGGCCGCCGTGCCCCTGGCGGCGCTCCGGCATTTGGCCCATCGCTTTTCCTTCTTCATCTTCGTGTTCTCGGCGGTGACCTTGCTGGTCGCGGGCCGGTTGGACGTCCACGTGATCGAGCTGGTGCGGTCCCAGGCCACCGACCTTGCGGCGCCGATCCTGGATGCGGTGTCCCGGCCGGTGTCGACCGTGTCCCAAGCGGTTCAAAACGCCCAGGAACTGGCCGATCTGCGCGCGGAAAACCAGCGCCTGGAGGCCCAATTGCTGACCTTGCGCCAGTTCGAGAGCGTCGCCTTCCGCCTGGAGGCGGAGGTGGAGCAGTTGCGCGCGCTGACCCATTACACGCCGGTGCAGGCGCACCGGTTTCTGACCGCCCGGGTGATCGCGGACAATTCCGGCGTGTTCGTGCGCAGCCTGGCCCTGGCCCTGGGCCAGCGCAACGGCGTCGCCGACGGCCAGGCGGTGATCGGCAATCGCGGCCTGGCCGGTCGGGTGGTCCAGGCCGGGGACCGGTCGGCGCGGGTGCTGCTGATGACCGACCTGAACGCCCGCATCCCGGTGATGCTGGAACGCAGCCGACAGCGCGCGGTCACCGGCGGGGACAACACCGCGTTGCCGCGGCTGGAGCATTTGCCGCCGGACGCGCCGCTGACCGCCGGCGAGCGGGTGGTCACCTCCGGCCATGGCGGCATGTTTCCCTATGGGCTGCCGGTGGGCGAGGTGGTGATCGGCGCCGATGGCCAGCCCCGGGTGCGGCCGTTCGAGGATCTGAGCCGGCTGGAATTCGTGAGGGTGGTCGATTTTCGGCCCCAGGATACCGACGCCCAGTTGCGGCCCCTGGCGGGGCGGTGACCGGCCGATGGCGACCGCCTTGCTGCAACGCCTGGACCATTTGGCCCGGCACGCGGCCCCGGCGGCGGTGTCCTTGGTCCTGGTGATCGCGGGCGTGGTGCCGTTGGGCATCCCGTTCTGGGGTCCGGTGGCACCCGATTATGCCCTGATCGCGGTGTATTTCTGGTCCGTGCACCGTCCGGACCTGCTGCCGTTCAGCGTCGTGTTCGGGCTGGGCCTGGCCAAGGATGTGCTGCTGGGCACGCCCTTGGGCGGCTATGCGGTGATTTACCTGATCTGCCGGTGGCTGGTGGCCAGCCAGCGCCGGTTCCTGGCCGACCAGGCGCTGATGGTCGGCTGGGTCGGCTTCGCGCTGGTCTCGGCGGTTGCCGCCGGGCTCGGTTGGGCGGTGTTTTCCGTCTATTTCGCCACGCCGATGCCGGCCAACCCGCTGCTGTCCCAGATGGCCTTGGGGGTGGCGATGTATCCGTTGATCGCTGGGCTGTTGATGCTGGTCAACCGGCCCCTGTCCGTGCTCGACTCCACCCCGCCCTGAGTGATTGGGATCCAAAGCCGCCGTGTCCAGCTTCGACCGCGATACCGACCGCTACCGCAATTTGAGCCGCCGCGCCGCGATCCTGGGCGGGGTGAAGCTGGCGCTGTTCGGCGGCCTGGCGGCCCGGCTGTATTACCTGCAGATCACCGAGAATGAGCGGTTCGCGACCCTGGCGGAGGAAAACCGCGTCAACATGCGGCTGCTGCCGCCGACCCGGGGGTTGATCACCGACCGGTTCGGCGTGCCGCTGGCGTCGAACGAACAGAATTTCCGGGTGGTGCTGACCGCCGAGCAGGTCCAGGACCTGGACCGGACCCTGGCCCGCTTGACCGAGATGATCGGCCTGACCGAGCCGGATTTGGCCCGGATCCGCCGTGACATCGGCCGCCGGCGCGGGTTCGTGCCGGTGACCGTGCGCGACAACCTGGACTGGCGCACCGTGGCCAATCTGGAGGTGAACGCCCCGGAACTGCCCGGCGTGTCCATTGATGTCGGCAAGGCGCGCCATTACCCGTACGCCCGATCGACCGCCCATGTGGTCGGCTATGTCGGCGCGGTCTCGGACCGGGAACTGGATGGCGACCCGGTGTTGACCTTGCCCGGCTTCAAGATCGGCAAGAGCGGCGTCGAACGGGAGTATGAGCAGGCGTTGCGCGGCACCGCCGGCACCAGCCAGGTGGAGGTCAACGCCGTGGGCCGGGTGATCCGGGACCTGCGCCGGGACGAGGGCCAGCCCGGGTCCGACCTGGCGCTCAGTCTGGACGTGAGCCTGCAGGAGTACACGTACAGGCGCCTGTCCGACGAACGGTCGGCGGCGGCGGTGATCATGGATATCCATACGGGGGAGGTGTACAGCCTGGTCTCCAGCCCCGGTTTCGACACCAACCTGTTCACCACCGGCATCGGCCAGGCCGATTGGCGCCGGCTGCTCAATGATGCGCACAAGCCGCTGACCAACAAGGCCGTCGGCGGCCATTATCCGCCCGGCTCCACCTTCAAGATGCTGGTGGCCCTGGCCGCCCTGGAGCATGGCGTGATCGGGGAAGACCACACCGCGTTCTGCCCCGGGCACATGGATTTGGGCAATCACCGCTTTCATTGCTGGAAGCGCGGCGGGCATGGCC
>CAYNRD010000342.1:0-3323 GCA_964399515.1 uncultured Mycobacteriaceae bacterium
ATCGATATCGGCACCGGCACCACCTTCGACGTCGTCGATCAGGACGGCAACTATGCGGGCGGCGCCATCGCACCCGGGCCGATGCCGTCCTTGAACGCCCTGCAGGCGATCGCGGCCAAGCTGCCCCGGATCGAAATCGAACGGCCGGGCCGGGTGATTGGCAAAAACACGGTTGGCGCCATGAAATCCGGATTATTTTGGGGGTATGTTGGTTTGATCGAAGGCATGGTGGCTCGGATCCGTGCCGAATTCGCGGCCGAACACCCGACGGCCCCGGCCATGACGGTGATCGCCACCGGCGGGCTGGCACCGTTGTTCGACCAGGCCTGCCCGTGCATCACCGGAACCGACCCGGACATCACCATCCGGGGCCTGAAGCAGATTTATGAAATGAACCACCGCCCATGAGCCATCCTCGCCGCCCTCGCGCCAACGGCGCCGACCAGACCCCGCCGGTGCCGGCCGCGGCCTTGGACCTGTTCCCCGACGGCGCCTTCCAGGATGTCGTGTTCCTGCCCCTGGGCGGGACCGGCGAGATCGGCTTGAACCTGTATCTGTACGGGTATCGGGGCAAATGGCTGATGGTCGATTGCGGGGTCACCTTCGGGGACGACACCACCCCCGGCGTCGATGTGCTGATGGCCGACCCCAGCTTTATCGAACAGCGCAAGGACAGCCTGGTCGGCCTGGTGCTGACCCACGGCCATGAGGACCATTTGGGTGCGATCCAGTACCTGTGGGACCGTCTGGGGGTGCCGGTCTACTGCACGCCGTTCACGGCCGCCTATCTGCGCCTGAAGCTGCGCGATTCCGACTTCATCCGCACGGTCGAGATCCAGGAAATCCCCTTGGGCGGGACGATCGACCTGGCGCCGTTCGCGGTCGAGTTCGTGACCATGACCCACTCCGTCCCGGAGCCGAACGCGCTGGCGATCCGGGTCGGCGACCGCTTGGTGGTCCATTCCGGCGATTGGAAACTGGACGGCGACCCGCAACTGGGCACCGTCACCGACGCGGACCGCCTGCGCCAGTTGGGCGAGGAGGGGGTCGACGCCCTGATCTGCGATTCCACCAATGTGTTCGAGCCCGGCCACACCGGCTCCGAAGGGGAGGTGCTGGCCAGCCTGACCAAGCTGTTCGGCCAGTTGGAAAACCGCATCGCCATCACCTGCTTTTCCACCAACATCGCCCGGATCAATTCCATCGCCAAAGCGGCCCACGCCAATGGCCGCCACGCGGCCCTGATCGGCCGGTCCCTGTGGCGGGTCACCCAGGCGGCGGAGGAAACCGGCTACCTCACCATCCCCGAACCCTTCGTGGGCGAGAAGGACGCGGGCTTCCTGCCGGCCGACAAGCTGGTGTTGATCTGCACCGGCAGCCAGGGCGAGCCCCGCTCGGCCCTGACCCGCATCGCCCAGGGCGATCACCCCAACATCGTGCTGAACCGGGGTGACTGCGTGATCTATTCCGCGCGGGAGATCCCCGGCAACGAAAAGGCGATCGGCCGGGTGCAGGACAATCTGGAACGGGCCGGCGTCACCGTGATCACACCCGATGACCATCCGGAGCCGGTCCATGTCTCAGGCCACCCGGCGCGGCAGGAACTGATCCAGATGTACCAATGGCTGCAGCCCAAGATCGCCGTTCCCATGCACGGCACCCACCGCCATTTGCAGGCCCATGCCCGGCTGGCCCGGTCCTGCCAGGTGCCCGAGGCGGTGGTGCCGGCCGACGGCCAGCCGGTGGTGATCCACCCGGGCCAGGCGCGCACCATCGCACCGGTGCCGGTCGCGCGCCTGGCGCTGGACGGCACCCGGCTGATGCCGCTGGGGGTCGGCGCCCTTCGCAATCGGTTCAAGGTGGTCAACCAGGGGGCGGCGGTGGCGTCGTTGGTGATGGATGCCGCGGGCGCCCTGTTGGACGATCCGCAGCTGACCCTGTTCGGGTTGGAAGATACCGATGAGATCGAGGATCTGGCCGACGAGATCATCGACGACATCCAGGACGCCGTCGAGGCCCTGTCCGACCGGGAGGCCAAGAACGACGACAAGGTGCGCGATTGCGCCCGGGTGGCGGTGCGGCGGGGCCTGCGCCGCTTCCACGGCAAGAAGCCGTGGGTGGAAATTCACCTGACGCGGCTGTGAACGGGGGAGGGATGGAATGATCGGACGACTGAACCATGTCGCCATTGCGGTGCCGGACCTGGACGCCGCCACCGCCCTGTATCGGGACAGCCTGGGCGCCACGGTGTCCGAGCCCCAAGCCCTGCCCGAACACGGCGTGACCGTGGTGTTCGTAAACCTGCCCAACACCAAGATCGAGTTGCTGCACCCGCTGGGGGAAGGCTCGCCGATCCAAGGCTTCCTGGACAAATCGCCCACCGGCGGCATCCACCACGTGTGCTATGAGGTGGCGGACGTCCGGGCGGCACGGGACCGGCTGCAAGACCAGGGCTTGCGGGTCCTGGGCGACGGGGAGCCCCGGATCGGCGCTCACGGCAACCCGGTCCTGTTCCTGCACCCCAAGGACATGGCGGGCACCCTGGTGGAATTGGAGCAAGTCCCATGAACCCGTTTACCGGCATCATGGTCTATGTGGTCATCTGGTGGACGGTGATCTTTTGCATCCTGCCGCTGGGGGTGCGCCGCCAGGCCCGGGTCGAGGAGGGGCACGATCCGGGCGCCCCCGAAGACCCGCAATTGGCCCGCAAGGCGTTGATCACCACCGTGGTGAGCGCGGTGCTGTGGGTGCTGGTCTATATCGCGATCGAGGCCAATTTGGTGCCGTTCCGGGATTGGGCCCGGGATCTGCCGCTGGAATGACCAACAGCTATTGCGTGAAGGCCCCCGATCACCCGGTGCACGGACCCTATCACGACCGGGAGTACGGCTTCCCCAGCACCGAAGAAACGGTTTTGTTCGAACGGCTTATTCTGGAAATCAACCAGGCGGGGTTAAGCTGGCTGACCATCCTGAACAAGCGTGCCGGCTTCCGCGCCGCCTATGACGGCTTCCGGGTCGATCGGGTGGCTGAGTATGGCGAGGCCGACCGGACCCGGCTGCTGGCCGACGCCGCGATCATCCGCAACCGCCTGAAGATCAATGCCGCGATCGAGAATGCCCGCCGGGTCCGGGCGTTTCGGGACAGCCACGGCGGCTTTTCCGCCTGGCTGGACCATCACCACCCGATGCGCAAACCCGATTGGGTCAAGCTGTTCAAGCGCAGCTTCCTGTTCACCGGCGGCGAGATCTGCGGTGAGTTCCTGATGAGCCTTGGCTATCTGCCCGGTGCCCATGACCCGTCCTGTCCGGTATACTCCCACC
>CAYNRD010000343.1:0-3312 GCA_964399515.1 uncultured Mycobacteriaceae bacterium
GGATTTTTTTTAAGCTAAAACAATCTACCGATGAGTGCTGAGACCTCCCCCACAGCCGTGCCGCCGGACCCGCCCGTGTTCCTGGGCCTGACCCAGCCGGAACTGGACGCCCAATACGATCAGGCGACGCTGGTGCCGAATTTCCGGGACCATGTCGCCCTTTGGCGCCGGAAGAGCGATGCGCTGCGCGCGGGCCGGGCGCCGGTCACCCATGCCTATGGCCCGTCGCCCGAGGAGGTCTTGGACCTGTATCCGGGCCGGGCCGGGGCGCCCGTCCACATGCATGTCCATGGCGGCGCCTGGCGGGCCTTCAGCCGGGCCGAGTGCGGCTTTCCCGCGCGCGGGCTGGGGGCGGACGGCGCCCATGTGGCGATCCTGGATTTCGGCCTGGCGCCCAAGACCCGGCTGCCGGCGATCGCCGGGCAGATCCGGCGCGCGGCGGTGTGGCTGCTGGATCGCGCCAGTTCCTTCGGTGCCGCGCCCGGGCGGGTGTTCGTGTCCGGCCATTCCTCGGGCGCCCATCTGGCCGCTTGCCTGTTGGACGCGGGCTGGCAGGCCCGGGCCGGCCTGGCACCGGGCGCGATCGCGGGGGCCGTGCTGGTCAGCGGCCTGTACGATTTGGTGCCGGTGCAACTGTCCGCCCGCAACGACTACTTGCACTTGACCGATGCCGAGGTGGCGGCGTTGAGCCCGGTGCGCCATGTCGGCCGTGATCCAATCGGCTTCCGGGTGCCGGTCGCCCTGTTGTGGGGCGATGGCGAATTGCCGGAGTTCCAGCGCCAATCCCAAGCCTTCGCGGCGGCGCTGACCCATCTGGACCGGCTGCCGCTGGTCGAGGTGCTGCCGGATACCAACCACTTCCAGATCTACGACCTGTTCGAGGACCCGGAGGCCCCGCCAACCCGGGTGGCCTTGGACCAGATGCGCGCGTTCCGGTGACGCCGCCCCACACACCAGAACACCAAAGGGAGAGCACACCATGAACACAGCAGGATGGATCGGGGCCTTCGCCGCCCTGGCGATCGGCCTGGCCGCGCCCGCGGCCCGGGCCCAGGACGGGCCGGTGGCCATCGGCACCTTGCCCCAGGGCAGCCTGGGCTTCGCGATCGCATCGGGCGTCGCCCAGGTCGCCGGCGACACGGCCGGGCTGAATGTCCGGGCGGTCGGCCAGGGCGGCAGTTCGGTGTTCATCCCGGCCCTGAACCGGGGCGAGATCGCCTTTTCCACCTCCAACGCCTTCGAAGCGGTGTTCGCGGTCAAAGGCACGGGCAATTTCGACGGTCAGCCGAACCCCAATATCCGCCTCGCTGCCCTGCTGCAGCCGTTCGAGGTTGGCATTATGGTGCCCAAGGACAGCGATATCGGCTCGGTCGCCGATCTGGCCGGCCGCTCCGTCGCCGCCGGCTATGTCCGCCAAAGGCTGGTCCAGGTGATCCAGGACGTGGTGCTGGACGCCGCCGGTGTCGATGCCTCGGCGATCCGGCCGGTGCCGGTGCCGAACTTCGCCGAGGGCGCCAATCTCCTGGCCCAGGGCAGCTTGGAGGCGGTGCTGCTGGCGCCGGGCTCCGGCATCGTCCAGCGCACCCACGCCCAACGGCCGGTGCGCTTTCTGACCGTGGGGGACAAGGACCGGGTGGAGCCGGCGATCAAGGCGGCCCTGCCGGGTGCCTACATCGCCGAGGTCCAGCCGATCGACCGGCTGCCCGAAATCGCCGAGCCGGTGAACCTGGTGGGGTATCAATACGCGCTTCTGACCCATGCCGACGCGGACCCGGAGCTGGTCCACGCCATGGTCAAAGCGCTGCACGGCAACAAGCAGCGGCTGATCGAAAGCCACGGTTCCTTCCGGCGCTTCGATCCGGCCGCCGTGGCCGCCGCGCCGGATGGGGTCGCGTTCCATCCCGGTGCTGAACGCTTCTATCGGGACATCGGCATCCTGGCCGATTAATCGGGTCGCGGGGTGACCCAAGCCCTGCCCGCCCGGCGCCCGGCGCTGGCGACCACGGCCCGGATCGGCGCCGATGCGCTGTCGGTGGCGTTGATCGCCGTTGCCGTCGCCTGGGCCCTGGGCACGCACCGGATGCTGGGGCTGTTCCTGTTCACCGAACAGTTCCTGGCTCTGTGCCTGGCCCTGGGCTTGGGGCAGGTGTTCTTGAGCGGTGTCGCCGACAACCGGCATCCGGTCTCCCGCGCCGTGGACGGGCTGTTCGCGCTGACGTCGCTGGTCGGCGGCGGCTATCTGGCCATCGCATACCCGCAACTGTCCCTGTCGGCGGCGATCAACCCGGCCTCGGTCTACGGCGTGTCGGTGGCGGTGCTGTGTTGTTTGGTGGTCGGGCTGTATCGGGTGGCGGGGTTGCCGTTGACGGTCATCGTCCTGGGCTTCGTCGCCTATGGCCGGTTTGGGGATCGGATCCCGGGGCCGTTCCAGGCGCTGACCATCGGGCCCGAGCGGCTGGCCGCCCAATTGGCCCTGGATACCGGCGGCATCCTGGGCATGCCGCTGGCGATCGCGGCCACGGTGGTGGTGGTGTTCATCGCCTTCGGCCGGCTGTTGGAGCATCTGGGCGGGGCCGCCCTGTACACCGACCTGGCCACCGCCGCCTTGGGCGGCTTCCGCGGCGGCGCGGCGAAAATCTCCATCCTGGCCTCATCCCTGTTCGGGGCCGTGTCCGGCAGTGCCGTGTCCAACGTCGCCACCACCGGCGTGGTCACCATCCCGCTGATGCGGCGGGCCGGATTTCGGCCCGACCAGGCGGCGGGGGTGGAGGCGGTGGCCAGCACCGGCGGCCAGTTGACCCCGCCGGTCATGGGGGCCGCCGCGTTCCTGATGGCCGAGTTCCTGCAGATTCCCTTCACCGATGTGGTGTTGGCCGCGCTGGTGCCGGCGGCCCTGTATTATCTGGCGCTGTTCGTCTTGTGCGATCTTACCGCCGCCCGGGATGGCATTCAGGGCCTCCCCAGCGAAGACCGCCCCCGGGTCCTGACTACCTTGGCCCGTGGCTGGCCGTTCCTGGCGCCATTCGCTGCCCTGATCTGGGCCTTGTTCGCGCTCAACTACCAGCCGGCCACCGCCGGGCTGGTGGCGATCCTGGTGCTGGTGGCCGCCAGCCTGGTGCTGCCGTCGGCCCGCGCCCAACTGGGCCCCAAGGGCATGGTCCGCGCCTTGGCCGGTGGCGGCCGCGGGTTGGCCCAGATCGTGGTGTTCACCGGGGCCGCCGGTAGCGTCATCGGGGTGTTGAACGAAACCGGCCTGGGCTGCGGGCTGACCGCCAGCCTGACTGATCTGGCCGGCGGCAGTGCGGTCGCCCT
>CAYNRD010000344.1:0-3286 GCA_964399515.1 uncultured Mycobacteriaceae bacterium
GGCGGACCCGGCGATGGGGCCGATGGCGGCGGCGGTGGAGACGGCCGGCCACGCGCCATGGCTGGACTGGAGCCAGGATGCCGCCGATGGCCAGGCCGGCGCCCGGTGGTGGACGGTCGATACGGTGCTGGAGGGGCGCTATCGGCTATACGATCCCGCCCGGCCGGCCCCCACGCCCGATGGCGAAGCCATCGACCTGCCGATCGCCGCCGACCTGCTGGCCGACCCGGACTGGCTCCATGGGCTGTGCGACCGGCTGATCTAACGCCGGCATCGGTTACGGGTTGGCCGGTGCCGCTACGGGGGCGAAGGCGAAGTCCAGCACCAGCCCGTCATGGGCCGGTGCCACATGGGGCGGCAGTTCCTCGGTCAGGGTGCGGTAATCCATGGCATGGTTCATATGGGTCAGGAACGCCCGTTCCGGCGCCACCCGCCCGATCCAGTCCAGGGTCCGCTCCAAATGGGCGTGGGATTTGTGCGGCTCCCGCCGGTTGGCGTCGACCACCCAGGTGCGCACACCTTCCAGCAGGTCGAACACCGGCTCGCTGAGCGCCACCACATCGGTGGAATAGGCGAAATCGCCGATCCTGACCCCCAGACTGTCGCAGATGCCGTGATCCTGGCGAAACACCGTCACCGGCATGCCGGCGATGGTCAGATCCGCCCGGTCTTCGGTCAGCAGCACCGGCACCGGGCTTAGGATCGGCCCGTAGATCTTGCGGTCCATGGTGACGCTGTCCAGCGCATAGCCGAAGCGGCGCTCCAGATCGGCCAGGGAGTCGGGCGTGGCGTAACAGGGCAAGGGGGCCTTGTTCCGCCAGGCGAAGGTGCGGACATCGTCGATGCCATGGGTGTGGTCGGCATGGGTGTGGGTGTACAGGACAGCGTCCAGCCGGGTGACCGCGTTGGCCAGAAGCTGGGTGCGGCAGTCGGGCGTGGTATCGATCAGGAACGCGGCCTGGTCCGTACGCAGCAGGATCGACGGCCGCGTGCGGCGGTTGCGCGGCTCATTGGGGTCGCAATCGCCCCAGAAGCCGCCGACCAGCGGCACGCCCAAGGAGCCGCCGCAGCCCAGGACCACCGCCTCCCCCCGTGCCGTCGCCTCGGCCCCCGGCCCGGACCCGTCGGCCATCCGGGCGCTCACGCGGGCCCGACCGGTCCCGGCCCGTCGGCCCGGGGCACCTTGGCGAACAGGCGGTGGAAGTTATCCGTGGTCAGCCGGCGCACCTCCCGCACGGCCATCCCGCGCACATCGGCCAGGCAGGCGGCGGTGTGGGCGGTGTGGGCCGGCTCGTTCTTGCGGCCCCGATGGGGCACCGGCGCCAGATAGGGCGCGTCGGTCTCGACCAGCAGCCGGTCGGCGGGCAGGTCCGCCACGGTCTCGCGCAGGTCCTGGGATTTCGGGAAGGTCAGGATGCCGCTCAGGGAGATGTGAAAGCCCAGGCCGACCGCTTGCTCGGCCAACCAGCGGCTGGTCGAAAAGCAATGGATCACGCCCGTGACAGGATCCCGGCCCGGGTCGCCCACCCCCTCCTCCTTCAGGATGCGGATGGTGTCGGCATCCGCCTCGCGCGTGTGGATGATCAGGGGCAGGCCCGTCTCCCGCGCCGCCTGGATATGGGTTCGGAAGCTGGCGTGCTGGGCTGCCGGTGCCGCGTTCTTGTAGAAGTAATCCAAGCCGGTCTCACCGATGCCGACCACCTTGGGATGCCGCGCTTCCCGTACCAGATCCTCGACCGTCATGGGATCCTGGTCGGCGCCATGGGGGTGGACCCCAACGCCCATGTAGACCGGGTCGTGGGCCTCGGCGATTGGCAGCACCGTGTCACGGTTGGCCCGCTTGGTGCAGATGGTGACCATGCGGGTCACGCCGACGTCGCGCGCGCGGTCGATCACCGCCGCCAGTTCGCCCGCGTCGCGGAAGTAATCCAGATGGCAGTGGCTATCGACCAGGGGCTCGTCCCGGTCGGCCAGGGGGTCGGCTTGGGTCATGGGGCCTCCGCGGCCGTCGCCAGCGCATCCTGATAGCGGGGGAACACCCCCTCGGGCCTGGGCACGGGCGTGCCCGGCGCCGGCGCGTGGTCGGTGCCGAAATGGGCCAGATCGCGCCGGTCCGCGGCCACGCCCAGCAGGTCCAGCACCCGCTCCGACGCCTGGGGCATGAACGGCTGGGTCAGCAGCGCCACCTTGCGCGTCACCTCGGCCAGGACCGCCAAGACCGTGGCCATGCGCGCCGGATCGGTCTTCTTCAGCGCCCAGGGTGCTTGGGCATCGATATAGATGTTCGCGTCCGAGATCACCGCCCAGATCGCCTCCAGCGCCTGGCTGAATTGCTGGGTGTCCATGGCCTGGCGCACCCGGTCGAGCAGGGCATCGGCCGCGGCCATGAGGGCCGCGTCCTCGGCGGTGGCCGGGCCCCGGTCCGGTAGGCACCCGCCGGCATTCTTCTGGATCATCGACAGAAAGCGCTGGGCTAGGTTGCCGTACGCATTGGCCAGATCCGCGTTCATCCGGCCGACCATGGCCGTATGGCTGAAATCGCCGTCCCGGCCGAACGGCACCTCCCGCAGCAGGAAGTACCGCACCTGATCCAGGCCGTACCGGTCAACCAATGCGATCGGGTCGATGACATTACCCAGGGATTTGGAGATTTTCTGTCCCTCATTGGTCCACCAGCCATGGGCATAGACACGCTTGGGCGGCGCGAGATCGGCGGCCATCAGAAAGGCCGGCCAGTAAACGGCGTGAAAGCGCACGATGTCCTTGCCCACCACATGGACGTCACAGGGCCAATACCGCCTGTACCCCTCCGCCTCGGGGTCCGGGAAGCCCTGGGCGGTGATGTAATTGGTCAGCGCATCCAGCCAGACATACATCACATGGCCCGGATCCCCGGGCACCGGAATGCCCCAATCGAAGGTGGTCCGGCTGACCGACAGGTCATGCAGGCCACCCTCCACGAAGCGGATCACCTCATTCCGCCGGGCGGTGGGCGCGATGAACTCCGGATGGTCCCGGTAATGGGCCAGCAACCGATCCTGGAACGCCGACAGCCGGAAGAAATAGCTCGGCTCCTCCACCCATTCCACCTCGGCACCGGTGGGTGCCGTCTTGACCCCGTCCTGGAGGATCAGTTCGCTTTCGGCGTAGAACGCCTCGTCTCGCACCGAGTACCAGCCGGAATAGCTGCCCAGATAGATCTGGTCCCGCTCGCCCAGGCGTTGCAACAGCGCCTGGCAGGCGGCGTGGTGCCGCGCCTCGGTGGTGCGGATGAAGCCGTCGTTGG
>CAYNRD010000345.1:0-3276 GCA_964399515.1 uncultured Mycobacteriaceae bacterium
TCAAATCGCCGTCCATGCCGCCCTCGGCGCCCAGCTACCCGCATGGCCCCTATCGGTTCATTGATCGGGAATACATGATCCTGATCTATGAGACCGACCCCGAGGCCCTGCGCTGGGCGGTGCCCGAGCCGCTGGTGCCGATCGAGGAGAACCACTGCTACTTCGAATGGATCCGCATGCCGGACAGCTCCGGCTTCGGCGACTACACCGAAAGCGGCATCGTGATCCCCTGCATGTTCGAAGACCTGCGGGTGAACTTCACCTGCCAGATGTATCTGGACGACGACCCGCCGATCCTGGCCGGGCGGGAGATTTGGGGCTTCCCGAAGAAATGGGCCCAGCCCAGCCTGGCGGTGAACAAGGACACGCTCACCGGCCGGCTCAGCTACGCCGACGAGCGGGTGGCCATGGGCACCATGACCTACAAGCATGACAGCATGCTTCGGGAGCCCCGTAAGGCGGAAAAGGCGCTGTCGACCACGCAAGTAAACCTGAAGCTGATCCCCGGTGTTGATGGCAACCCTGAGATTTGCCAGCTAGTGGCCTATAACCTCACGGAAATTCGCATCAAGGGGGCCTGGTCGGGCCACGGCCGGCTGCATTTGGTGCCCCATGTCAACGCGCCGGTGGCGGATTTTCCGGTGCGGAGAATGGTGGCGGCCCGGCATCTGATCGCCGACTTGACCTTGCCCTACGGCCGGGTGCTGCATGACTATCTGAAGTGAAACCGATAACGACCTTTTAAAAAAGGGCTTTCATGGCCGAAGATGACGCCACCCCGCCGCGCCGCCGGCGGACCCAAACCGCCGGTCGGGCCGGTGCCGGCCGGTCCAAGCCCGCGACGGCCAAACCGGCCAAATCGGCCGAGGCCGCCAAGCCGCCGGCCCGGTCCAAGCGCGCGCCGGCCAAGAAACCGGCGGCGGCCCCCGCCCGGGCCAAGGCCCCGGCGGCCGAAGCCAAGGCGGCCCCGGCGCCGCCGCCCAAGGGGCCCCGGCGGCTGAACCTGGCCTTGCAGGGCGGGGGCGCCCATGGCGCGTTCACATGGGGGGTGATCGACCGGCTCCTGGCCGACGGGCGGATCGAGATCGCCGGCATTTGCGGCACCTCGGCGGGTGCGATGAACGCCATCGTCACCGCCAGCGGGCTGGAGCGTGGCGGGGCGGACGGTGCCCGCGCCGATCTGGCCGACTTTTGGGGCCGGATTTCCGCCGCCGCCAAGCAGGGACCGCTGCAGCCGACCCCCCTGGACCGGCTGGTCAGCCCCGGCAACATGGACTTCTCCCCCTTTTGGCAGATTTACGACAATCTCAGCCGGGTGTTTTCGCCCTATCAGCTGAACCCCTTTGGTTCCAATCCGTTACGGGCCGTGCTTGAGGCGGTGGTTGACTTCGAGGCGGTGCGGGCTGGGGACGGGACCCGGCTGTTCCTGTGCGCCACCAACGTCAAGACCGGCCGCATCCGGGTGTTCACCAATCGGGAGGTGAGCGTCGACAGCGTGCTGGCCTCGGCCTGCTTGCCGTTCTTGTTCAAGGCGGTGGAGATCGACGGCGACTCCTATTGGGATGGCGGCTATATGGGCAACCCGCCGATCTATCCGCTGATCTATGATACCGATTGCCGGGACGTCCTGATTGTCCAGATCAACCCGATCAACATCCCCGAGGTGCCACGCACGGCCCAGGCGATCTATGACCGGGTCAACACGCTCTCGTTCAATTCCAGCCTGATGCGGGAGATGCGCGCGATCCATTTCGTCACCCGGTTGATCGACGATGGCGTGCTGGACCCGGACGCCTATCGGCGGATCAACATCCACACCATCGACGCGGAGGCGGAGATGGCCAGCCTGGGCGTCTCCTCAAAGCTGAACGCCGACGCGAGCTTCCTGGGCTACATGAAGGGCTTGGGGGAGACGTACGCCCAGGGGTTCCTGGACGATCACTTCGATAAGATCGGCGTGGACAGTTCCACGGATATCGCCGGCAAGTTCCTCTAACCGCGCCCGCGAAGCAGCGTGGCTCCGGTGACCGTGAGGAACCCGGCCAGGCTGGCGACCACGATGCTGGGCCCCGACGGGGTATCCAGGCGCAAGCTGGCATACAGCCCGACCGCCACGGCCGCGGCCCCCAGCACGCTGGCCCAAATCGCCATGGCCTCCGGCGTGGTGGCGATCCGGCGGGCGGTCGCCGCCGGGATCAGCAACAGGGCCGTGATCAGCAGCACGCCCACCAGGCGCATGGACAGGGCCACCACCACCGCCAGCATCAGGCTGTACAGCAAGGTCACCCGATCGGTGGCGATGCCCTCGGCCCGGGCCAGGTCGCTGTGGGTGGTGGTGGCCAGGATCGCCGGCCACAACACCGCGATCAGGCCCAGGATCCCGGCCGCACCGGCCCAGATCACGATCAGATCGCCATTGGACACCGACAGGATATCGCCGAACAGCAGCCCGTGCAGGTCAATCCGCGCGCCTTCGATCATGCTCATCGTGACCATCCCGATCGCCAAGCCGCCATGGGCGACCAGGCCCAAGGTGGCGTCGGCGGTCAGCCAGCGGCTGCGTTCGGCGGCGGTCAGCAGGATGGCGGCGGTCACCGCGGTCAGGGTGACGCCGATCATGGGCGAAATCGCCAGAGCCAGGCCGAACGCCACCCCCATCAGCGCCGAATGGGACAGGGCATCGCCGAAGAACGCCATTCGGCGCCAGATGATCACACAGCCCAGCGGCCCGGCGATCACCGCCACCGCCAGGCCCGCCAGCACGGCACGGGTGAAGAAGTCTTCGATCATGGCTCAGCCGTCCCGGTCCGGATCAGGCGCGCCATGGCGGGCGGGTGCGGGGCTGTGGGCGTACAGCGCCAGGGTTTCGGCCGACTGGCTGCCGAACAGCAGCCGGAATTCCGGATGCCGGCTGACCGCGTGAGGCGTGCCTTGGCAGCAGATGTGCCGGTTCAGGCACACCACCCGGTCGGTCGCCGCCATGACCACATGCAGGTCGTGGGAGATCATCATCACCCCGCAGCCGCGGCGGTCCCGGATCGCGCCGATCAGCCGGTACAAATCCATTTGGCTGGCCACATCCACGCCCTGGGTGGGCTCATCCAACACCAGAAGCGTGGGGTCGCGCAGCAGAGCGCGGGCCAGCAGCACCCGCTGCCATTCGCCACCGGACAGCACATGCACCTGGCGGTCCAGCAGGTGGCCCACCGCCAACTCCTCGGCCACGCGGGTGAGCGCGTCCCGGAGAACCTGTTGGTACTCGGGCAGAGTGAAGTC
>CAYNRD010000346.1:0-3261 GCA_964399515.1 uncultured Mycobacteriaceae bacterium
GGTAACCAATTCCGTCCGCGGCGATGGCGGCGCCGACGGCGGTTTCGATGCCGCCTCGGGCGAAGTGCTGGCGCCCACGGCTGGCACGGCCCGGCAGTTCACCGAGGACATGCTGCGCCAGGCCATGCAGGACGCCTACACGGCCGGCGGGGCGCCATCCAAGGCGCTGATGTCCCCGACCCTGAAGCGGCGGTTCGCGTCCTTCGCCGGCATCGCCGAACACCGGGTCAGTGTGCCGAACACCGGTGAGCAAGAGGCGGCGATCATCGCGTCCGCGGATGTCTACCTGTCCGATTTCGGCCGGCTGGAAGTGGTGCCGGACCGGTTCAGCCCGATTGATGCCTGCTACCTGATCGACCCCGATTACCTGCAGATCTGCCATCTGTCGGGCCGGGAGATGGTCCAGCGGTCGCTGGGGGTCACCGGCGACAACGAAAAACGGCAGATGACCACCGAATACAGCCTGCGGGTGTTCAACGAGGCCGCCCATGCGGTCATCGCCGAGATCACCGGCTGATCCGGCCTCCATGGCGATGGGGCACACCTTGGGGCGGTCTTTCGGGGCCGCCCCGTTTTTTTGAACAGGGACCCGCGATGAAGCGCCTTCTCGATGCCTCCGGCGGCGTGATCCAGACCTTCCACGGGTCGGAGGACGGCAACAGCTTTACCATCCAGACCACCGTGGATGCGGGGCCAATCCTGCGGGCCAACCGGCGCGCCATGGCCGAGGCACCCGACCGGTGGGGCCCAGGCCGGCGGGTGGCGTCGATCCCGATCAACCTGTGGTTCCAACTGGAGCGCCAGGGGATCACCCGGGACGACAAGCGGTTCCGAGCCTGGCTGAACGATCCCGACAACCGCGCCTTCCGCACTTTCGAGGGGAGGGTATGAACCATGACACTGTCCAGTTATTCCGGGCTGGTCACGACCATTGGCAATTGGCTGAACCGGTCCGATCTGGCCGGCGCCATCCCCAGCTTCGTGACCTTAGCCGAAGCGCACTTCAACCGGGTCTTGCGCACGGCGGATCAAGAGGCGGAGACCACGCTGACCGCGTGGAATGGCCGGCTCGCGTTGCCGGACGACCTCCTGGAGATCCGCGCGCTGACCGGCTTCGACGGGCTGCGGTATGCTGTGCGTCCGGGCACGCAAGAGCAAGCTGTTCGAGAAGATCCAGGACTTGCGGGCGGCGTGCCCCGGGTGGCGGTGATCAGCGGCGGGTCCGTAGCCCTGACGCCGCCGGCTGGCGATGGGGCCGCGTTCGATCTGGTCTACTACGCCCGCATCCCGGCGCTGTCGGATAGCAACCCGACCAATTGGCTGCTGGATCGCCATCCGGACGCATACCTGTACGGTACGCTGGTCCATGCCGGCCCGTATTTGGGCCAGGACCCGCGCCTTGAGGTTTGGGCGCAAATCCTGGACCTGTCCCTGATGGCTATCCAGGCGGCAGACAAGGCCAAGCGCTGGCCCGCCGGCATCCGAACCCAGGTCATGGGGGTGACGCCGTGAGGGCGGCGGGGGACACACCCGACTGGGGCCACCGGCTGGCGGCCGACATGGCCCAACTGGCCAAGGGCGGCACGGCCAATGCCTTTCCCACCGTCAGCATCGCCAAACTGCCCAAGGCGCGGCCCGCCGGCATGGTGCGGTTTTGCCCGGACACGGCCCTGGGCCCGCGCATGATCTTCTCGACCGGGGCGGTCTGGTTGCACCTTGATGGGAGCACAGTGACATGACGACAGACAGGTTGCGCCTGCAGGAACAGGCCGTCGGCGCCAACGTCAACACCTGGGGCAGCCGGATCAACGATGCGCTGGACAAGATCGACAGCGCCATTGCAGGCCAATCCCACATCATTCTGACCGGTACGACACACACCCTGCAATCGGCCAATTTTGTCGAGGACGAGGCGGGCCGGGCGGTTTTGCGCTTCTCCGGAGTGCCAGGTGGGCCGGTCACCGTCACCGCGCCGGGGGTCGAGAAGACCTATTGGGTGGTCAACGACGCCAGCCAATCGGTCATCTTGACCACGGGGGCCGGAGCGGCCGTTACAGTCCCGGCCGGGGCGCGGGGCTTTGTCCAGACCGATGGCGCAAACTTCCGGCAAGTCAGCCCTTGGCTGCGGTCGGACGGGCGGGTGATCGTCGCCGATGGGATCGACGCGGGCGATGCGGCCACCAAGGGGCAGGTGGACGCGATCGCGGGCACCCTCATGCCGGCCGAGGCAGCCCGAAACGGCGCCGAAGCGGCCCGGGACAGCGCCCAAGGCCACCAGGTGAGCGCCTGGAACGCGGCCCAGGCGGCCGCGCAGTCCGCACAAGACGCGGCCGAAATCGCCGGGTTCGACGCCGCCCTGTACCTGACCGCCGATGACATCGCCGCCACCTACGCCCGGATCGACAGCGTACCGCTGGTTGCGGTCACTGCCGACATGGCGCTGGCGATGGGTGCAATCCATGACGTCGACACCACGGCGGCGCTGACACTTACCCTGCCGGCCGATCCGGTGGCCGGCGCCTGGACCGCGATCCGTGTCGATGCCGTCACCGCGCCGCCGGCCCTGACCGGCGGGGTGATCCGCATCGCCGGCACAACCGATACCGCATGGACGATCGATCAACCGGCGACGCTGCTGCTGGTGTTTGACGGCGCAATCTGGAGGGCCTGACATGCCGACATTCCTATCCACGACCGGCCGCTACGGGCTGACCCCGGCCCAGCAGGCGCAACTGGACAACCTGGATGCGCCGATCAGCGGCATTCAGGGGGGCCTGCAAAGCGCGGTGAAGTCAGTTCAGCGAGGGACAAACACCGTTAGTAAAAGCAGCGGCAGGAATTTGTCGATATCAACAGTCGATCCTAATAAGTGTTCGGTGACATTGTACGTCGCAAATTCGGGCGCTTATGTGGGCTGGTTATCTTCGAACACTTTAAGGGTAGAAGGCTCAGTTAATAGTAATATGACGTTTAGCTGGCAAGTCGTGGAGTACTACTGATGAACTACATAACAATTGATACAAACAATGTTATTATTGGCGTCAAACAACTCAGCGGGCCAAGCGGTGACCCGGTGGACATTCTGTGGCCCGGCGAAGTCTTGCCATTTGTTGGCCAGATCTATGACCCCGAGACCGGCACAGTTTCAGACCCGCCGCCCCAGCCCGCGCTGCTGTCCCGCAACGGCGTGAGGTCCCTGATCATTCAGGTAATCGGCCAGGATGCGTGGGTGGCTGCTTATACTGACCCAAACTTGCTAGA
>CAYNRD010000347.1:0-3255 GCA_964399515.1 uncultured Mycobacteriaceae bacterium
CTGCGCCTTCTTGGTCTTGCCGTTGACGCCGCTGACCGCCTTGGCGTTCGGGGCCTTGATCGGGTTCTTGTGGCTGGGCACGGTGCCGGTGACCTCGGCGCTGGTGGCGCAACTGTTCGGCACGCGCTATCTTTCCATGCTGTACGGCTTTGTGTTCCTGTCCCACCAAATCGGCGCCTTTCTGGGTGTCTGGCTGGGCGGGCGGGCCCATGACGTCACCGGCAGCTATGACGCGGTGTGGTGGATGTCGGTCGGCCTGGCGCTGCTGGCCGCCCTGATCCACCTGCCGATCCGGGACGCGCCGGTACCGCGCTTGAGCCAGGCCCGGGCGGCGGTGTGACGGATGGTGGATCAGGCGATGGCGCATACGGGTGAAGGACCCCACGGAGGAGCCGCGGCGGAGCCGGACGCGGAGGAGGGCCTGCCGCGCTGGGCGGGCTGGACCTTGGCGGTCGCGGGCACCGGGTTGTTCGCGGGCAGCCTGTGGCTTTGGGCCCAATACGGCGTGGTGCTGGCGATCCAGGACTTCATGATCACCTGCTTTGGCTGAGGGGCTCCCGGCCGATGCCCCCGCCCGATGATGATCCCCTGAACGCCGCCCTGGCGGCGCCCGCCCCCGCGTCCGCGCCGGCGGCCGCCTATCTTGACGGCCTGAACCCGGCCCAGCGCCAGGCGGTCGAAACCTTGGACGGCCCGGTGCTGCTGCTGGCCGGGGCCGGCACCGGCAAGACCCGGGCGCTGACCACCCGGTTGGTCCACATCCTGGCCAGCCGGCGGGCGTTCCCGAACCAGATCCTGGCGGTCACCTTCACCAACAAGGCCGCGCGGGAGATGAAGGAGCGGGTGGCGGCGGCCATGGGCGGCGATGTGGAGGGATGGTGGCTGGGCACCTTCCACGCGCTGTCGGCCCGGATCCTGCGCCGGCACGCGGAGCTGGTCGGCCTGGACCGGAGTTTCACCATCCTGGACACCGATGACCAGTTGCGCCTGGTCAAGCAACTGCTGGTCGCCGGCAATATCGACGCCAAGCGTTGGCCGGCCCGGCTGATCCTGTCGGTGATCGACCGCTGGAAGGACAAGGGACTGCGGCCCGAGCAGATCAAGGAGCAGGACGCGGGCGATGTCGCCGGCGGCCGCATGCGGGAGCTGTATGCCCAGTACCAGTCCCGCCTGAAGGACCTGAACGCGTGTGATTTCGGGGACCTGCTGCTGCACTGCCTGACCCTGTTCAAGGACCAGCCCGACGTGCTGGCCCGCTATCACCGGCAGTTCCGCTACATCCTGGTCGATGAGTATCAGGACACCAACACCGCACAGTACCTGTGGCTGCGCCTGTTGGCCCAGGCGCACAAGAACTTGTGCTGCGTCGGCGACGACGACCAGTCCATCTATGGCTGGCGGGGGGCGGAGATTGGCAACATCCTGCGCTTCGAGACCGATTTTCCCGGCGCCGCGATCATCCGGCTGGAGCGCAACTACCGCTCCACGGGCCACATCCTGGGGGCGGCCAGCGGGCTTATCGCCCACAATCAGGGCCGGCTGGGCAAGACCCTGTTCACCGAGGACGATCCGGGCGACCCGGTTCTGGTCCGCACCGAATGGGATTCCAAGGACGAGGCCCGTTATGTGGGCGAGGAGATCGAAGCGCTGCACGCCAAGGGCGTATCCTTGGACCAGATCGCGGTGCTGGTGCGGGCGTCGTTCCAGATGCGGGAGTTCGAGGAGCGGTTCCTGACCATCGGCCTGCCCTATCGGGTGATCGGCGGCCCGCGTTTTTACGAGCGGGCGGAGATCCGGGACGCGCTGGCCTATCTGCGGGTGATCGCCCAGCCGGCCGATGATTTGGCCTTCGAGCGGATCGTCAACGTGCCCAAGCGCGGCATCGGCGCCTCCAGCCTGCAAAAGCTGGCGGTCGAGGCCCGGCGGCTGGGCCAGTCCTTGAGCGTTACGGCCCGAACCATGACCGAAACCGACGCGCTGCCGGCCAAGGCGCGCACGGCGCTCGGGCGGCTGGTGGCGGATTTCGAGCGCTGGCGGGGCCTGGCGGCGACCGAACGGCCGGAAACCCTTCTGGAAACCGTGCTGGACGACAGCGGCTATACCGGCATGTGGCAGGCGGAAAAATCCCCCGACGCGCCCGGGCGGCTGGAAAACCTGAAGGAGTTGCGCGGCGCCGTCGCCGAATTCGACACGCTGGCGGGGTTCCTGGAGCATGTCGGCCTGGTCATGGACCAGGCCCAGGCCCAAGGGGTGGCGCAAGTCAGCATCATGACCTTGCATGGCGCCAAGGGCTTGGAATTCGACCAGGTGTTCCTGCCCGGCTGGGAGGAAGGGGTGTTCCCCAACCAGCGCGCCCTGGATGAGACCGGCATCGCCGGCCTGGAGGAGGAACGGCGCCTGGCCTATGTGGGGCTGACCCGGGCCCGCAAGCGGGCGGTGATCGTCTCGGCCTCGAACCGGATGGTGCATGGCCAGTGGACGTCGTCGATTCCGTCCCGCTTCATCGATGAGTTGCCGACAGACCACGTCGATGCCACCAGCGGCCTGGGCCCGACCACCCCCCAGCCCAGCTTCAGCCTGGCGCAGTACTTGCCGGCGGCGGCCAAGCGCGCTGCCCGGGAGCCGGAGACCCTGGTCGGCAAGGCCTATACGGTGACAGAACGATCCGCCCCCAAAACACCGTTCACGCCCGGCGACCGGGTCTTCCACCAGAAATTCGGCTATGGCACGGTCGAGAGCGCCGAGGGCGACAAATTGCTGGTCACCTTCGACCACGCCGGCCCCAAGAAGGTCATCGACAGCTTCGTCAAACCGGCCGACGCTGTGTAATCCCAGGCCCGCCAGTACCCCTCCCCCGTTTCAAGGGGACCCATGGGGGTTGGCCGCGCTGGACCCCGCCCCGCACCCTCAGTTCTGGGTTTTATCGACCAGTTTGGATTTGCCGATCCAGGGCATCATGGCGCGCAGGCGTTCGCCGACCTGTTCGATGTCGTGGGCGGCGTGCTTGGCGCGCTGGGCCTTGAAGGAGGTTTGGCCGACCTTGTTTTCCAGCATCCAATCCCGGGAGAAGCGGCCGGACTGGATATCCTCCAGGATCCGCTTCATCTCCGCCTTAGTCTCCTCGGTGACGATGCGGGGCCCGCGGGTGTAGTCGCCATATTCGGCGGTGTTGGAGATCGAATAGCGCATGTTGGCGAGCCCGCCCTCGTAGATCAGATCGACGATCAGCTTCACCTCATGCAGGCATTCGAAATA
>CAYNRD010000348.1:0-3248 GCA_964399515.1 uncultured Mycobacteriaceae bacterium
GATCGGAAATCTATTAACCGCCAACGGAAGTTTCAACTCAGATTGACGTAATGAAGGCTTTACATTTCCGGACCGGCTGGGATACGGTCCGCCTACAAATGCTTGCGTTTCAGGGGCGGCGGGCCGGTTTTCCGGCCATGTTGTCCTAAATCAAACCCCCCCCGGACCTTGGCGACGTGATTTGTGGCCGTCGAGGCGATCGTGCTCACTTACGGACCCGTGCCGAGAACAAGGCTGTATTCGTTTTAAAAATGCACGGGCTCTGGAAACGGCAAGCGTGGGGGAAACGCATCATGACGGATCAGGAGCAGTCCCGGGAAGGGGACCCCGCCGCCAGGCTGGACCACTCGAATGTGTCCCAGCTGGTCCTGGACAGCCCGGATCGGGAGCCGGAGTTGGGGGCGCATGGCGCGTCCGCCGGCGCCCGGGCGGCCCGGCCCAAGGCCAATGGCGCCGCCGGCCGGCCGGCCTTGGTCCGCACCATCGAGACCGAGATCATTCCGCGCCTGATGCTGGCCCATGGCATCGCACCCGGGATGCCGACCATGCCCAATGTGGCGGTCTTGCCGCCCTCCCACGACGACATGGTCGAATTCGCGCGCCTATGCGTCCACCATGGCGCCGACGCGGCCCAGGCGTTCATCGACGCGTTGCTGGCCCGGGGCACGGATGTGGACATGGTGCTGATGGGGGTGATGGCGCCGGCCGCCCGCTATCTGGGCGGCCAGTGGGAGGATGACAGCCTGTCCTTCATCGATGTCACCATAGGCCTGTCCCGCATGCACCAGTTGATGCGCGCGCTGTGCGCCCAATACGATTGCGGCCACACCCTGCCCAAGCGCCGGACGGCGCCCAAGGCGGTGTTCTCGCCCGTGGAGGGGGACCAGCACAGCTTCGGCTGCGCCATGGCGTGCGAGGTGTTTCGCCGGGCCGGATGGGATGTTTGGGGACCGGGCGACGTCGAGCCGTGCGAGTTGTCTGCGGTCGCCGCCAGCCAGCCGATCACCCTGTTCGGCCTGTCGGCCGGCTCGGCCCAAAGCCTGGATCGCATGGCCGACACCATCGAGCGGCTGCGCCGGGTGTCCAGCCGGCCGGACCTGTTGGTGATGGCCGGCGGTCCCGCCTTCCAGCAGGATCCGGAACTGGCCTTGCGGCTGGGCGCGTCGGCGGTTGCCGTCGATGCCGCCCAAGCCCTGTGCTTCGCCGAAGCCTGGCTGTCCGCCAGCGGCTCGCCCGCCCGCCTCAATCGAAAGTCCCCCGGCTGGACGCCCGCCAGATCCCGGGCCGGCCACAGAACAGATCATGTCGACACAGCAGCGCCAGACCACCGGGACGCCGTTTCGAGCCCCCGCTAACTCGCTTGGCCCGGTGTCCGCCGGTGCGCTCGCGCGCATCGTCACGGCGGCATCGGACGTGGCGCTCATTCTCGATGCCGATGGCATCATCGCCGATGTGGCCGTGGGCGCGCCCGAACTGGCGAGTCTGGACCTGCACCATTGGATCGGCAGCCGCTGGGAAGACACCGTCGCCGCCGACAGCCGGCACAAGGTCGAGCAGTTGCTGGTGGAAAGCCACGGCTCGGACGCCCGCCCCGGGCAACGCCATGTCAACCAGCTGGGCCGCACCGGGGAGACGGTACCGGTGCGGTATTCGGTGGTGCCGTTCGACCGGGACGAACGGGTCCGGTATCTGGCCGTTGGCCGCAATCTGCGCGATCTGGCCTCCCTGCAGCAGCGGCTGGTCGATGCCCAACAGGGCATGGAGCGGGAGTACGCCCGCCTGCGCCGGGATGAGACCCGCTACCGCACCCTGTTCCAATTGGCGACAGAACCGGTGCTGGTGGTCGATGCCCAGCAAACCCGGGTGGTCGAGGCCAACCCTGCCTCGGCGGAGGTGCTGGACATTCCCGCCGACCGTCTGATCGGCCGGGCCTTGCCCCGGCTGTTCGTGGATCCCGACCCCGCCTTGAGCGACCATCTGACCCGCATCCGCACCGCGACCCCGGCCGCGGCCGTGCCCCTGGTGGTCGCCGGCTCCGGCCGCCGGGTGCGCCTGGTGGCATCGTTTTTCCGCCAGGGCACCCAGGCCAGCTACCTGATCCGGCTGGAGCGGGCCGACGGCAATGGGACCGCCCGCGGCGCCGCCGGTTCCGTGCTGACCGAGGTGGTGCAAGGCCTGCCCGAGGCCTTCATCGTCACCGATCCCGACTGCCGCATCCTGGAGACCAACCAGGCGTTCCTGGACCTGCTGCAATGGGTCGGCGGCCAGCCGATCACCGGCCAAAGCCTGGAGCGCTGGTTGGGCCGGCCGGGTGTGGATCTGGGCATCCTGCTGAACAGCCTGAAGGAGTTCGGCTCGGTTCGGAACTTCACCACCATCATCACCACCGAATTGGGCTCGGTCGAGGAGGTGGAGATCGCCGCCGTCGCGGTGCCCCAGGCGGAGTTGCCGTGCCTGGGCTTCGTGGTGCGCCCGGCGGGCCAGGGGACCGCCGCGGCCCCTACCGGCGCCGGATCGGCCGACGGCCTGCCCTACACGGTGGAGCAGCTGACCCAATTGGTCGGCCGGGTGTCCATGAAGGACCTGATCCGGGAGACCACCGATGTGATCGAGAAGATGTGCATCGAGGCCGCCTTGGAACTGAGCGGCGACAACCGTGCATCGGCCGCCCAGATGCTGGGGCTAAGCCGGCAAAGCCTGTACGCCAAGCTGCGCCGCTACGGCCTGGGGGATCTGGACGGCGACGGCGCCTGATCCGGATCAAGACTGCCGGCCGACCCTGGGCTGAGTGTAAGTCTAAATTGACGTTGCAAAGCGTCAAAGTTAGCGTTCACCCATGAGCGACCAGACCACCCACCCGCCCGTGACCGGCGCCCGCCAGTACCCCAGCCCAAGCGCGGTGCTGGAGCTTCTGAAGCCGATCACCTGGTTTCCGCCCATGTGGGCGTTCCTGTGCGGGGTGGTCTCCTCGGGCGTGGCGTTGACCGAGGCCTGGCCGCTCGCCCTTGCCGGCATGGTGCTGGCCGGGCCCTTGGTCTGCGCCATGAGCCAGGCGGTCAATGACTGGTACGACCGCCATGTCGACGCGATCAACGAGCCCAACAGGCCGATCCCGTCGGGCCGGGTGCCGGGCCGGTGGGGCCTGTACATCGCGATTGGCTGGACCGGGCTCAGCCTGGCGGTGGCCTACCCGTTGGGGGAGTGGGTGTTCTACGCGACCATCCTGGGCTGCGTGATGGCAAGGGCCT
>CAYNRD010000349.1:0-3232 GCA_964399515.1 uncultured Mycobacteriaceae bacterium
GGCCGGGTGACCATGGCTTCCGGCCGGCGGACAGCATGGCCTGGTACACTTTCCAGGCGGTCTCGACGCTGACGCCGCCGGCGGCGGCGCCGGCGGCCAGCATGCTGGCGGATGGTTTGCGGGGGGCTGTCACCGGCTGGTCGCCGTCCGCCTCCACCGCCGGTTCCGGGGGCTGCTGGCCCGATGCGGTTTCGTCTTGTTCGGCGTTCAGCGGACGGGTGCGGCGGGTCAAGCTTTCAAACATGTCGATGGCATGGGTCATGGGGCGGCCTCCGGGCCAGGGTTACGGTCCCGCCTTGGGTATCAAACCCTATGCCAAGGGATAGGGCGGCGCTGGCGGGCCAAAACCGGCGGAAACGGGCCATTCTTTCAATTGGGCTGGAAGCAGCGCGCAAAATCCGTTGCAAAATGCATCGGCATTCGCACGGGCCGGCCAGTCTTGGCCGGGCCATGGCATGGTGCGGCGACCCCCCAACGCCGCGACGCATCCGGGAGCGGGCATGGACGACCCTTTGGTGTTCAAGATCTTTCGGCGGGATGAATTCCTGGCCGCCGTGCGGGACGGCCGGTTCGACGGTTCGGGCGATGACCGGCGGGACGGGTTCATCCATCTGTCCGCGGCCGCCCAACTGGCCGGCAGCTTGGCCAAGCATTTCGCGGATGAACGGTCCGTGACCCTGTCGGCGTTCCAAGCCGCGCGCCTGGGGGCGGCGCTCCGGTGGGAGCCGTCCAGGGGCGGGGTGCTGTTCCCCCATTTCCATGGGGTGTTGGACCTGGATCTGGCCGTGTGGCACCGGCCGACGGAGAGGGGCGCCGACGGCGTCTGGCGCCTGCCGATGCTTGATCTCGCCGCCCCGCCCCCATAAGGGGATCGCCATGCTGCCCTTCACCGCCGTCAAGCCGCTGCTGCATGCCCTGGATCCGGAAACGGCCCATGGGGTCACCGTGCGCGCCCTGGCCCTAGGCCTGGGCCCGCGCGACCCCGGGCCCCGTGCGGCCGGGCCCCTGAGCCAGACGGTGTTCGGCCTGGCCTTCGACAATCCCGTCGGCCTGGCCGCGGGCTTCGACAAGAACGCCGAGGTGCCCTTGGCCATGCTGGGCCTGGGCTTTGGCTTCGTGGAGGTCGGCACGATCACACCCCGGCCCCAGCGCGGCAACCCAAGGCCGCGCATGGCCCGCTGGCCCCGGCGCCAGGCGCTGATCAACCGGCTGGGCTTCAACAATCAGGGGCTGGAGGCGGCGGCCGGGCGCCTGGCCCGGCTGCCGCGCCAGCGGCGGCCGATCGGCGCCAATATCGGCAAGAACAAGACCACCCCCGATGGCCAGGCCGCCCGGGACTATGCCCGGTGCGCCGCCCGTCTGGCGCCGCTGGTCGATTACCTGGTCGTCAATGTCTCCTCCCCGAACACGCCGGGGTTGCGGGCCTTGCAGGACCCAGGGCCGCTGACCGAGATCCTGACCGAGGTCCTGCGCGTGGCGACCGCGCCCGACCGGCGCTGCCCGGTGATCCTGAAGATCGCCCCGGACCTGGCGGCGGACGATCTGGATCAGATCGCCCGGGTGCTGGGTGCTACCGGGTGCGACGGCCTGTTGGTGTCCAACACCACCCTGGCCCGCCCCGACGACCTGCCCAAGCGGCTTCGGGGGGAGGCGGGCGGCCTGTCCGGCCCACCCTTGTTCGACCGGTCGACGGCGGTTCTGCGGGCCATGGCCGACCGGCTGTCGGGGCAGGTGCCGCTGATCGGCGCCGGCGGCGTTGCCTCGGGTGCGGACGCCTATGCCAAGATCCGGGCCGGCGCCAGCCTGGTGCAGCTGTACACGGCACTGGCCTATCAGGGGCCGGGCCTTGTGCCCCGGATCAAGGCAGAGCTGTCCCAATTGCTGGCCAGGGACGGCTTTGCCCGTGTCGCGGATGCGGTCGGCGCCGATCTCGGATAACCTTGGCGGCCTCGGCATCGGCCGAGTCCCCAGCATCGGTTTCGCCATGACCCTGGCCCACCACATTCTGTTCGCGCTGTGCTATGGCGTGCCGGCCACGGTGCTGGCGCTGCTGCTGCCGATCGCCAACCCCGAGATCGGGCCGTGGAGTGCCTTGGCCTTCGGTGCCCTGCTGCTGACCTTCGGCGCCGTCATCCATGAAAGCTATGCCCGCCAGCAGCGGGAACGGGCCGTCGCCGGGGAACTGGCCGCCCTGGCCGAGATGCGCGACACGGTGCTGGACGAGGTCTATCGGACCCGGGAAGAGATGCGCATCCTGCAGGAAAAGCTTGAGGAGGTGCGGGCGCATCCCCGCCAGTCGGTCGACCTGTCCGGCCAGGTGGCCCTGGAACTGGAGATGATCGAAAACCTGGTCGAACACCTGACCGGCCATAACCGCGCCGCGGCTGAGGCCCAGGACCAGGCCGATGGCGGCGATGGCATCACCGGCGCCCGCACCCGCCGCCGCCCCTTGGACACCAGCGCCCGGGACCGGCTTGAAGGCGGGCTGGACCTGGCCACAGACCTGCTGTCCGACACCGAAATCCTGGATCTGGTCCGGGAGGCCGTGCGGCGGGACCGGATCGATGTCGCCCTGCAGCCCATCGTCAGCCTGCCCCAGCGCAAGCCGCGCCTGTACGAGTGTTTCGGGCAAATCCGCACCGCCGAGAACCGCTACCTGAACCCGTCGGCCTATCTGCATCTGGCCGAGGAGGAGGGGCTGATCAGCTCCATCGACAATTTGTTGCTGTTCCGGTCGATGCAATTGGTTCGCCGGGCGATCAAGCACAATCGCAGCGTGTCCTATTTCGTCACCATCTCCCCCTGGACCTTGCGGGACCGGCAGTTCCTGGGGCAGTTCCTGGACTTCCTGGAAGACAATCCGGAGCTGGCGCCCAGGCTGGTGTTCCAGTTCCGCCAGGTCGATTTGGAGGCGGCGGCCGAAGCCTTCCGGGACACCCTGGGGGCGCTCAGCGATCTGGGCTCCCGGTTTTGCATGACCGACGGACAGGACCTGGCCGAAATCGAGGTGCCCGACCTGGCCGAGGATTGGGTCCGATTCCTGAAGGTCGATGCCAAGCGCCTGTTGGAGGAGTTGACCCGCACCGTGCCGCTGTTGGATTTGATCGATTTGAAGGACCAGCTGGACCAGCACGCCATCGACCTGATCGTGGATGGTATCCCCGATGAGCAGACCTTGGTTGAGATCCTCGACCTGCCGATCGATTTCGGCCAAGGAGCCCTGTTCGGCCTG
>CAYNRD010000350.1:0-3229 GCA_964399515.1 uncultured Mycobacteriaceae bacterium
ATATCGGCGATCTGACACCGGACAAGCTGCAGGCCGCCGCCACCAACCTGATCGACCGCAACCAGGTCGATGTGCTGATCAATGGCTATGGCGGCATGGGCCCTGACATCCCGGCCTTTTGCCCGCAAGGCGTGCCCTACATCAACAACAACGCCACCTCCAACGTCGTCGAGCTGCGGGACCGCCTGAATTGCGGCAACATCCTGATGGGCTCGGATGTCGATTACAACTACGCCCGCATCGCCTTCCAGCAGATGCTGGCCCTGGGCCACGACTTCCCGAACCAGAAGCTGGCCACCATCACCGGCCCGTTCGACTGGGAGTTCAACGCGGTCGCCGGGGCGTCCGACGAAGCGGCGGCCAATGGCTGGGAAACGGTGATCGCCGAGGAAGTGCCCTATGAAATCACCGAATGGGGCGGCATCCTGGCCAAGCTGCGGGAGGAGGATCCGGCGATCATCTTCCTGGAGCTGCTGGACCCCGCGGGCGTGAAGACCTTCGTCGATCAGTTCCTGGAGAACCCCCCGGAAAGCTCGCTTTTGTATGTCGGCTACACGGCCTCGGTCCCGGCCTTTGGGGAGATCGTCGCCACCGGGGAGGTCGATGGCGTGCTGGGCATGACCCTGTCCGCCCACCGGCCGAACCCGGCGGGCGAAGCCTTCGCGGAGAAGTGGCGGGCCACCTATGGCGAGGAGCCGCCGTTCTCCATCGCCGCGGCCATCTATGACGAGGTGAACATGTGGGCCGACGCCGTCGAGCAGGTCGGCAATTTCGATGACCACGCCCGGATCGCCGAGGTGCTGCGCACCGCCGGCTATGAGGGGGTCACCGGCAAGTTCGTGTTCAACGACCAGCAATTCGTCAACGCCGGCGACGACACCCTGCCGCCGCACCTGCTGCAGGCCCAGGGCGGCAAGACCGTGCAGGTCAAGATCGGCACCGAAAAGGTCGCCGCCTTCACCAAGCCGGGCTGGATCGAGTAACCAAACCGGGCGTCTGGCCCGTTTTGAAGCCCCCCTTCCCGGTGCGGCCGGGGAGGGGGAGCCGACCTCACGCCGTTGGAAAGTTCTGGCCCTGTGTTTGAATTGCAGGCGGTCACCCGGCGCTTCGGGGCCTTGGTCGCGGTCGATGACCTGAGCTTTACGGTCGGCACCGGGGAGCTGTTCGGGGTGGCCGGGCCGAACGGGGCCGGCAAGAGCACGCTGATGAACCTGTGCACCGGGGCGCTGCGCCCGTCGGCGGGGGAGATCCGCTTCCAGGGCCGGTCCCTGGCCGGCGTCACCCCGCAGCGGATGGCCAGGCTGGGCATCGCCCGCACCTTCCAGATCCCCCAGGTGTTCCAAAGCCTGTCCGTACGCGAGAATGTGGAGGCTGGCGCCCTGTTCGGCGCCGCCGGCAAGCCGAAACCGGACCCGGCCATGGGGTGTGAGGCGATCCTGGACGCGGTCGGCCTGACCCCGGTCGCGGACCAGCGGGCGGCCACGGTGGACCTGCTCAGCCGCAAGAAGGTGATGTTGGGGGCGGCCTTGGCCACCCGCCCCAAGATCCTGTTCATGGATGAGCCGCTGGCCGGGCTGAACCAGGACGAGGTGGAGGGGTTCGCGGATCTGATCGCCGATTTGCGCCGGCGGTTCGACCTGACCGTGGTCATGGTCGAACACAAGATCCGGGCCTTGGCGCGCCTGTCGGACCGGATGCTGATCCTGCACCATGGCAGCCTGTTGTGCCTGGACACGCCCCCGAACACCCTGGCCGACCCCCAGGTGATCGATGTCTATCTGGGGGCCGAATACTTTGCTTGAAATCCAGGGCCTGAACGCCTTTTACGGCGAGTTCCACGTGCTGCATGACGTCGATTTGGCCGTGGCGGCCGGGGAGGCGGTCGGCCTGATCGGGCCGAACGGCCATGGCAAGTCGACCCTGCTGAAGGCCGCCTGCGGGCTGTTGCCGCCCCGGTCCGGCAGGGTCCGGTTCCAGGGCGAGGATGTGACGGCGTTGGACGCGCCGGCCCTGGTCGCCCGCGGCCTGGTCTATGTGGCCGAGGAGCGGCACCTGTTCGGGGACATGACCGTGCGGGAGAACCTGGATCTGGGTGCCTATCTGCCCCGGGGCCGCGCCCGGCGGGCCGAAAACCTGGAGCGGGTGTTCACCCTGTACCCGCGTCTTCGGGAGCGGCAGCGGCAACTGGCCCGGACCCTGTCGGGCGGTGAGGCGCAGATGCTGGCCCTGGGCCGAGGGCTGATGTCCGGTGCTTCGTTCATGGCCATCGATGAGCCCAGCCTGGGCCTGGCCCCCAATCTGGTCACCGAAATGCTGGCGACGATCGGCCGGATCCAGGCCGAGGGCGGCATCACCGTGCTGCTGGTCGAGCAGAACACCAGCCAGCTGAAGGACGTCATTGAAAGGGTGTATGTCATGGAAGATGGCCGGATCCGCGGCCACGGGCCGCTCGCGGAATTGCTGGCGTCGGCTCCGGCTGGGGCGGAAGGCCGGCCGGGATGCTGATCTTGGCCGAAATCCTGGTCGCCGGGCTGACCCAAGGGGCGATCCTGTGCGTGTTCGCCTTCGGCCTGTCCCTGGTCTATGGCACCTCGCGGGTGCTGAACTTCGCTCATGGCTCGTTGTACATGCTGGGCGCCTATTTGGCCTGGGCGATGGTCGCGGCTCCGGGCGGGCCCGGCCTGCCATTGGCGGTGGCGGCGATTGTCTTGATTCCGCTGATGTTTGGCATCGGCATGGTGCTGGAAATGGCGATCATCCGGCCGCTCAGATCCCACCGCAATTGGAAGACCGCCACCATGATGATCACCTTGGGGCTGGCCTTCGTGCTGGACAATCTGTTCCTGATCACGGCCGGCCCCGGGTCCAAGGTCATGCCCCGCCTGCTTGACGGCACGGTCGATCTGGGCGGTGTGGTGATCGGGTTGCACGACATCATCGTGATTGTCACCGCCCTGGTGGTGGTGGCGGGCCTGGAGCTGTTCCTGCGCCTGAGCCCGCTGGGCCAGGCCATGCGCGCGGTCAGCCAAGACAACCAGGGTGCGCGCATGGTCGGCATCGATCCGGGGCGGATCTTCGCCTATGCCTTCGGCCTGTCGGTGGCCCTGGTCGGCCTGGCGGCGGTGTTGCTGGCGCCCTTGGCGATCGTCTCGCCGCTGGCCGGCTGGCCGCCTTTCCTGAAGGCATTCGTGATCGTCGGTTCCGAAGCGTACATTCTCGAAGCGGCCGC
>CAYNRD010000351.1:0-3219 GCA_964399515.1 uncultured Mycobacteriaceae bacterium
CCCTCGGTCCCGGGGGGAACCGGTGCCGTACGCCCGAACAGGCGGCGGCCGAACTCCACCATCAACAAGACGCCCGCGACCGGCATGACCGTGAGCGGCCACCATTCCGGCACCACCAACTCCTTGAAGATCAACTCACCGCGCTCGAAGGCCCGCAGCGCCACCCGGGCCGAATACCAGGTGAACACGGCACAGACGCCCAACCCCAACAGATCCGCCGCCCGGTTGACCCAGCGGCCGGCGGCACCCGGCAGGGCGGACACGAACACATCCACCCGCACATGGCTGGACCGGTTCAACACCCACGGCGCGGCCAGGAAGGTGGCGGCGTAGATCACATATTCGGACACCTCAAGCAGCCATGGCAGCGTTGTGATGCCCAGATTGCGCAGCACCACATCGGCCGTGGTGCCAAGGGCCAAGCCCAGGATCGCCAGGTCAGCCAACAGGCCGAAACCGGCCAGGACCAGGTCATACAGGGCCGCCATGGGCGTGGGCCCTATCGGCTCATCAAGTCCCGCAAGGTGGGGCCGTGTTCGGGGTTGGCGGCGATGAACTCCTCCCAGCCGGTGCTGTCGGCCCGCTCCAGATAGGCCTCGCCCTCGGCCCCGTCGAAGGTGATCACCTCGATGCCGGCCTCGGTGGTCTGGCGCTGCAACTCCGCCTCGGTCAGGGCCTGATCGGCGGCGCATTGGGCCTCGACGGTCAGGGCCGCGTCTTTCAGGACCCGTTGCTGGGCGTCGGACAGGCCGGTCCAGGTGTCCAGATTGACCAGGAACTCGACCGAGGCCCGGTAGAAGCCCGGATCGACCCGATACTTGGTCACCTCATGCCAGCCCAGATCGAACACCCCCTGGCTGGGCCAGCCATAGCCATCGACGGTACCCCGCTCCATGGCGGTGCAGACGTCGCCCGGGCGGGTGCGGATCATATCGGCGCCCATATCGGCGAAGAACGCCCGGTAGATCGGCGTGACCCGAATCTTGAAGCCGTCCAGGTCCGGCCCGGAAATCGGTTTGCTCAGGTACAGGTGGAACGGCACGCAGTCCTTCTGCCGGGCCAGGTGGAAAAGTTCATCTTGGCCATGTGCAGATCATTCATATAGGCCCAGGCGCCGTTCTGCCGCTCCTCGGTGATGGTGAAGTTGGAAAGCTTGATGGCGTCCGCCTCGGGCACCAGGCGGGTGTAGACGGCGCTGGGCAGGTTGGCGATCTGCACCACGCCCGAGCGGACCGCGTCGCCCAACTGGAACGGGTCGATCACCTTGCCGCCACCGCCCTTGTAATCGATCCGGATCAGGCCTTCGCCGGTGCGGTTAGCCTCCGCCACGAAACTCTCGAAATTGCGGGTGAACAGGGTGCCGTCGGCAAAGGCCGACACGGCGGACAGCACGACTTCCTGGGAGCGTGCGGCCTTGGGCAGGGTCAAGGCCAGGCCGGCCGCGGCCGCCATGGTTGCCCCCAGCGTGCGCCTGGACATCCGGTTCATATCTGTCTCCCTATCCCTGGATCGGGCCCGTTTCGGATCGGTTCTTCCGCCCCGCCGGCCCGAAAGTTACTTCAAGCTTAGAATATCCAACCATGGCCCGGGCCAGCCGCGCAGTGGGGTTCGGACCGCGAGGCGACGTCCCGCGCCGGGCGAACGTGCGGCGGCGCCCGCTTAACATGACATAAATTTTCATGGAATTTCAGAGCAGTACCGCCGCTCGACCGGTTAAGATCAAGGCGTTGATCTTAACCTGACCAGCCTCACTCCGGAATGACGGCGGTGGCTTCGATTTCCACTAGGGCCTCGTCCTCGACCAGGGCCTGGACCACGACCATGGTCATGGCGGGGTACACCCGGCCCATCACCCGCCGATAGGCTTGGCCCACCTCGCGCTGCTTGGCCAGATACTCCTGCTTGTCGGTGACGTACCAGGTCAGCCGCACGATATGCTCAGGCTGGCCACCGGCGGCTTCCACCACCGCCCGCACATTCCAGAGCGCCTGGGTCATCTGGCCCACGAAATCCGTCGCTTCGAACACCTTCTGGGCGGTCCAGCCGATCTGGCCGGCCACGAACACCTGCCGGCCGGTCGCCACCACGCCGTTGGCGTATCCCTTCGCCGGCGCCCAGCCGTCTGGATGTACGATGTCATGGGCCATGGCGCCCCGCCCCTCCCCAAAGTCGGTCCGTGGTACTGTGTGAGGTGCCGCCTGATGCTTCAAGCCTAAAATTTAAGGCTTGAAACACCCCGACCACCGCTTCAGTTTGAGCGGGGCTGGGGGTCGGTCCAACGGTCAGGGGAGCACGGGTGCCATGAAAATCGCCTGTTTGGGCGGCGGTCCCGCCGGGTTGTATTTCGCCATCTGCATGAAGCTGCGCGATCCCAGCCATGAGGTGGTGGTTTATGAACGCAACCGGGCGCACGACACCTTTGGTTGGGGCGTGGTGCTGAGCGACGAGACACTGACCACCCTGGCCCAAAACGATCCCAAGAGTGCCGAGGCGATCCGCGCCCAGTTCGCCTATTGGGACGATATCGCGGTCCATTACCGGGGCGTGCGCACGGTTTCCTCGGGCCATGGTTTTTGCGGCATCGGCCGCATGCGCTTGCTCTTGCTGCTGCAGGACCGGGCACGGGAACTGGGCGTGGTCCTGCGGTTTGAGACCGAGATCGCCGATGTCGAGGATCTGATGGCCGACTATGACCTGGTGGTGGCGTCGGACGGCATCAATTCGAGGGCGCGGCAGCGGTTCGAAGACACCTTCAAACCGGAACTGGACGTCAGAGCATGCAAGTTCGTCTGGCTGGGCACCCGACAGAAGTTCGATGACGCCTTCACCTTCCTGTTCGAGGAGACGGACAAGGGCTGGGTCTGGGCCCACGCCTATCAGTTCGATAACGAAACGGCCACCTTCATCGTCGAATGCAGCCAAGAGACGTGGGACGCCTATGGCTTCGGCACCATGTCCAAGGAGGAGAGCATCGCCACGTGCGAGGCGATCTTCGCCGAGCATCTGGATGGTCATGCGCTGATCTCGAACGCCAATCACATGCGCGGGTCGGCCTGGCTGAACTTCACCCGGGTTTTGTGCCGGACCTGGCATCACAAGAACCTGGTGCTGCTGGGGGATGCGTCGGCGACCGCGCATTTCTCGGTCGGCTCCGGCACCAAGCTGGCGATGGAAAGTGCGATCGCGCTGGCCGCTACCCTGACCGAAGAGCCGGACCTG
>CAYNRD010000352.1:0-3218 GCA_964399515.1 uncultured Mycobacteriaceae bacterium
GCTGTGCCAGCCGGCCCAGGACGCTCAGGCCGACCTGTGCCAGGACCATGGCCCCGATCAGGGCCAGGAACAGCGCCGCCAGGGCGCCGCTGGCCAGGTACAGGCGGTCAAGGGTGGTGCGCATCGGTCGGTCCCGGTCGGCCAAGGGGCGGATATGGCGCGGCCCGCCCGCGGGCATGCCGCGGGCGGGCCATCCTCCAGCGGGGCTCTTGGCGCTTACCGCAGGCCGTCGACGATGGTCTGGCCGGCATCCCCGGCCTTTTCCACCCACTCGGCGATCATCTGCTCGCCGATCTGGGACAGGGCGTCGCCCAAAGCCGGGCTTGGCGCCAGCACCGTGATGCCGTTATCCGCCAGGGCTTGGGTCTGCTTTTCGGTCTCGGCCCGGCTGGCCGCCCACCCGCGCGCCTCGGCGGCGGACGCGGCGGCCAGGATCGCGGCCTGGGTGTCCTCATCCAGGCGCTGGAAGGCCCGCTTGTTGGCCACCACGATGTTCTTGGGCAGCCAGGCCTGGGTGTCGTGATAGTGGCTCAGGAAATCCCACGCCTTGGCGTTGGCGCCCGTGGAGGGGGAGGTGATCATGGCATCGACCCGGCCGGTCGAGAACGCCTGCGGGATGTCGGGCACTTCCACCTGGGTCGGCACCGCGCCGGCCAGGTTCGCCAGTTGCTCGGTCGCGGTGTTGTAGGCGCGGAACTTCACCCCGGCCATATCGTGGATGGAGGCCACTTCCTTCTTGGCGTAGATGCCCTGGGGCGGCCAGGGCACGGCGTACAGCACCATCAGGCCTTCCCGGTCCAGCAGGTCTTCGACCAACGGGCGCTGCACCGCCCACAGCTTTTCGGCGTCCTCATAGGAATCGGCCAGGAACGGCACCGAGTCCGCCTCATAGATGGGGTTTTCGTTCGCCAGGCGCGACAGCAGGAACTCACCGATCGGCACCTGGCCGGACCGCACCGCGTTCTTGATATCGGCATGCTTGAACAGGCTGCCGGCCGGGTGAACGGTGATCGAGACCGCGTCACCGGTGACCGCCGCCAGATCCTGGGCGAACTGCTTGTGGTTCAGGGTGTGGAAGTTGTTGTCGGGATAGGGGGTGGGCATGTCCCAGGTCGCGGCCTGGGCAGCTCCCGGGGTCATGGGCAGGGTCAAGCTCACAAGGCCCAGGGCGGTGCCCAGGGCGAAAAGGCGCCGGGTGATGGTCATGAATGCCTCCAATGTTCGGATCATGCCTGTTCGGTGCGGCCGGGCGGGTTGATCCCACCTCGGCCAGGGGATTGCGTGTTACGATAATTTGATCACGATGTTGCCCGCGTCGTCCAGTCGCGCCTTGGCGCCGGGCGGGATCAGGCAGGTTGCGTCGTATTCTTCGACGATCGCCGGGCCTTCGATCCCGGATGTCAGCGCGCCCCGGGCCAGGACCGGCGTGTCCAGCCAGCCCACCTCCGGCCCGAAATAGGCCTGGCGCGCCGGTGCCGGCGGCACGTCCCGGGTCGGTGCCCGATGGCTGCCATGGGCCCTTCGGCCCTTGGGCACGCCCCGGCCGATCACCTGGGCGGTGACCAGTTCCACCGGCTCCCCGGAGCCGGCCCGGTGGCCGTATGTCCGCTCATGCTCGTCGCCGAAGGCGGTTTCCAGCGCCGCGAGCGTACACCGTCCGATGGCACCATCCGGCACCGGGACGGTCAACTCGAAGATCTGGCCCTTGTAATGGAGGGCCGCCCGCCGCTCGATGGTTGTGTCCGCCCCGGCGAAGCCGTCCCGGGCCAGTTGTGCCCGCGCGTCCTCTTCCAGTTCGGCGAAGGCACGGTCGATCAGGGCTGGATCGGCCTCGCGCAGGACCGCGCGCACTGTACGGGCATAATGGTGCTCAACATCGGCGTACAGCAGCCCGAAGGCGCTGAACAGCCCGGCATGGGGCGGCACGATGATGTGCTTCATGCCCAACGCCTCGGCCATGCCGGCGGCGAACAGGGCGCCGTTGCCGCCGAAGGGCAGCAGGGTGGCGCCGCGCGGGTCCCGGCCCCGTTCGGTCGATACCGCGCGGATGGCGCGGATCATATTGGAAATGGCGATTTGCCGGGCGCCATGGGCGGCATGGGCCAGATCCAGCCCCAGGGGCCCGGCGATCCGGTCCTGGAACACCGTCTTGGCCTTGGCGGCGTTCAGCGACACGTCACCGCCGCACAGGTGGGCGGGGTTCAGATAGCCCAGGATGACATTGGCGTCGGTCACGGTGGGCTCGGTGCCGCCGGCGTCGTAGCAGACGGGGCCCGGGCTGGCACCGGCGCTTTGTGGGCCGATACGCAAGCTGCCACCCGGATCGATCCACACCAGCGACCCGCCGCCGGCCCCGACCTCGGCCAGGTCGATCGCCGGCACCTTCAGAAGATATCCCGCACCGGTCAGCAGCCGGGAGCCGATCATGATGCCGCCGCCGACCGAGTATTCCTGGCTGCGGGTGAAGGCCCCGTTCTCGATCAGCGAGGCCTTGGCGGTGGTCCCGCCCATGTCGAAGCTGATCACATCGGCGTGGCCGGTCTGGGCGGCCACCGCCGCCGCCCCCACCACGCCGCCCGCGGGACCACTTTCCACGATGATCACCGGTTTTCTAGCCGCCTCCAAGCCCGGGGTCACGCCGCCAATGGATTGCATCAACATCACCGGCGCCGTGATCGCCCGGGACGCGAAGCCGAATTTCAGGCTGGCCAGGTATTTGGCGACGATCGGCAGCACATAGGCGTTCACCACCGTGGTGGAGGTGCGTTCATATTCCTTGATCTCCGGCAGCACGTCGCATGACAGGCTGAACGGCAGATCCGGCGCCTTGGTGCGGATCACCTCGGCGATCATCCGTTCATGCACCGGGTTGGCGTAGGCGTGCAGCAGGCAGACGGCGATCGCCTCGACCCCTTCGGCCAGCAGTTGATCGACCACCCGCTCCGCCTCGCCCCGGTCCAGGGGGGTCTCGATTTGCCCCTTTGCGTCCAGCCGCTCGGTCACGGTCAGGCGCAGATAGCGCGGCACCAAGGGGGCTGGCTTTTGCCATTCCAGGTCATATAGGCGCGGCATGCGTAGGTTGCGGATTTCCAGGATATCCCGGCCCCCGTCGGTGCCGATCAGCCCGCCCCGGGCGCCCTTGTGCTCCAGGATGGCGTTGGAGGCGCCCGTGGTGCCGTGCAGCCCCTCCAGGATTTGCTCCGGCCCGATGCCGGCGG
>CAYNRD010000353.1:0-3217 GCA_964399515.1 uncultured Mycobacteriaceae bacterium
AACCGTTGTGCGCGCAAGCGTACCGAGGGTTCGAATCCCTCTCTCTCCGCCACCCTGGAACTGTCCGACCCGGAGACATGGGTGACACACTGGTGCCCTGAGGGTTTCCGATCGAAGGGTCAGCATACGGTCCGCGGATCTGCCCGAACCTTGGGTGGTTACTGAGGCGTGGCCAGGGTGTCGGCCAGGAATTCCAGGGATGCGGCGGTGCCTTGGCGGTCGGCGACGCCACCCAGGCACAAGCGCATCGCCGCGCAGGTGGCGTCCCGCCCGGGGTCGCCATGGGCCAGGAACGACGCGCCATTGACCACCGCCAGGGCTTGGCCGCGCATGCGGTCGACGATGTCGGCCGACCGCCAGGGCGGCGGCAGGTGGATCCAGGCATGGAACCCGTCCGGGTCGGTCTCGATACAGTCGGCGGGCAGGGTCGCGCGGAGCAGCCCCTGGCGGTAATGGGCTTCCGACCGCACGAAGGCCAGCAGACGGTCGGCGACGCCGCTGTCGATCCAACGGGTGGCCAACGCCAGGGTGAGCGGCGTGGCCATGACGGTGGAGACTTGCAGCCGGCCCGAGACCGCCGCCAGGGCCGCGGGCGTGGGGCCGGTGACATAGGCGACCCGGAGGCCGGCGCCCAAGGTCTTGGACAGGCCCGAGACATGATAGGCCAGTTCCGGGGCCAGGGTGGCGAACGCGCGCGGCGGCTGGGCCGGCAGATGGCCGTAGATGTCATCCTCGATGATCGGCGTGCCGGTCTCCCGCAGGATTTGGACCAAGGCGCGCCGGCGCCCGTCGCTGACCGTCCGGGTGGTCGGGTTCTGCAGGGTCGGGTTCAGGTAGACGGCGCGCACGCCATCGGCCGCGATCGCCTGGGCCAGGGCATCGGGCAGCACCCCCTCCCGGTCGGCGGGCAGGCCCCGCACCCGAACCCCCAATTGGGCGCAGATCCGCACGATCCCGGGATAGGTGACCGCCTCGCACGCCAGCGTGGCCCCGGGCGCGCACAGGGCGCCGACGATGGCCTGCATGGCGGCGTGGGTTCCCGGCGCGACCAAGATGGTGTCCAGGGTGGTGGTGATGCCCCGAAGGCCCAGCCACCGGATCCCGGCGACGCGGTCCATGGCCGAGCCGCCCGACGCCTGATACCGCATCAGCGTGGTCAGGTCCGAGACCAGGTCCAGGTAATCCCGGCGCATCGCCGCCAACAAATCCTCGTCGGTCGGCTCCGGCGGCAGGTTCATGGCCCGATCGACCAGGTCCGGCCGCCAGCCGCTGCTGCGCGGGGTCGGGGCCCGCCGCCGGACGAAGGTGCCGCGCCCGACATGGCTGTCGATCAGGCCGCGCTTGCGCGCCTCGGCATAGGCCCGGGCGACCGTGGTGAAGTTCAGGTCCAGCGCGTCGGCCAGGTCCCGCTGGGTCGGCAAACGGGTCTCGGGCGCCAGCCTGCCGGCCTGGATGTCCTCGGCCAGCGCCTCCGCCACGGCCAGGTAAGCGGGCATGCGATACCCGGACAGATCCGGCACCCAGCCTGTGACCCCCGCCTCGCCCGTCTTGTCCATCCGCCACTCCAACCTGGGTGGCCCGGGATCCCACATCCCGGCGCGCCATCAAAGTGTAACGAATTGAACAATAATCGGGCAATTCCAAACCATGCCTAAAAATTAGGCTTCAAACTGCCCGCGCTTTGTGCGGTTTTCGCGGGCGTCGGGGCTTGATGCCACCATGATCGCGGTATTGATCGGGTCATAGAATCCAATCAATCCCCGAAAAGACTCCATTGATCGGATCAATCCGGCTGGCATGGGGCTTGCTGTAAGTGGACGTAATGCCGAAAGGCATGCAGTGAAAATCCACAAAAACCAGGTTGCTTCCGAACAGGGGGCGAACAGGTGCCGTCAAAGGAGAGTAGTCATGCCGGTCGTTGAAATGGCAGCCCACAAAAAAGGTGATTTCCTTGTCGATTACGAGGAAAAGGTTTTTGAAGACGTACAGGCGGAGCCGGGACAGAAAGCGTTGGTGACCTTCCACACCGTCGCGTTCGAAGGGTCGATCGGCCTGGTCAACCTGTTGCAAGCCAAGCGCCTGCAGCGCAAGGGGTATGAGACCTCGGTCCTGCTCTATGGCCCCGGCGTTACCTTGGGCGTGCAGCGCGGCTTCCCGCGCCTGGGAGACGAGGCCTTCCCCGGCCACCAGAACTTCAACGCCCAGCTGAAGGCGTTCATGGATGAAGGCGGCAAGGTCTATGCCTGCCGGTTCGCGCTGCAGGCGCTGTACGGCCATGGTGAGCCGTCCCTGCAGGAGGGGATCATTCCGATCAACCCGCTGGACGTTCTGGATCTGACCCTGATCCACAAGCGTGACAACGCGGTGATCATCGACACCTGGACCGTCTGAGGCCCGACGATGATGGCGGCGGACGGCTCCGTGCGGGTGGCGGCGGCCCAGCTCGCGCCGGTCTTGGACAGTGCCGACGGCACGGTCGAGAAAGTGCTCTCGACCGTCGCCGCGGCGGCCCGGGACGGCGCGCGCCTGGTGGTCTTCCCCGAGACCTTCGTGCCCTACTACCCCTACTTCTCCTTCATCGACCCGCCCGCCGCCATGGGGCCCGCCCACCTCGACCTGTACGAGCGGGCGGTCACCATTCCGGGCCCGGTGACCGAGGCCGTCGCCGCCGCCGCCCGCCAGCACGGCGTGGTGGTGGCTTTGGGCGTGAACGAGCGGGACCACGGCAGCCTGTACAACACCCAGATCCTGTTCGATGCCGATGGGTCGATGCCCCTGGTCCGGCGCAAGATCACGCCGACCTACCACGAGCGGATGGTCTGGGGGCAGGGCGACGGCGCCGGCCTGCGGGTGGTGGAGACCGCCATCGGCCGGGTCGGCGCCCTGGCCTGCTGGGAACATTACAACCCGCTGGCCCGCTACGCGCTGATGGCCCAGCACGAACACATCCACATCGCCCAGTTCCCGGGCTCCATGGTCGGCCAGGTGTTCGCCGATCAGATGGAGGTCACCATCCGCCACCACGCGTTGGAAAGCGGCTGCTTCGTGGTCAACGCCACCGGCTGGCTGACCGACGCCCAGAAAACGCGGTTGGACCCCGATGGCCGCATGGCCAAGGCGCTGAGCGGCGGCTGCTGCACGGCGATCATCAGCCCGGAGGGCCGGCACTTGGCGCCGCCGCTGACCGAGGGCGAGGGGGTGCTGGTCGCCGATTTGG
>CAYNRD010000354.1:0-2360 GCA_964399515.1 uncultured Mycobacteriaceae bacterium
CGGTGACCGCGACGTCTGAGGCCCGGCCGACGCCGGACGCCATCGCGGCCGCCCTGCCCCGCTTCATCGGCCACATCGAACAGACCCCGCCACGGTTCTCCGCCATCAAGGTGGCGGGTGAGCGCGCCTATGACATCGCCCGGGACGGGGATACGGTCGATCTGGCGCCGCGGACGATCCGCATCGACGGCTTCCGGCTGCTCGACATGGTCGATGCCGACCATGCCCGGTTCGAGGTCGTGTCCGGCAAGGGCGCCTATATGCGCGCACTGGCCCGGGACCTGGCGGTGGCATTGGGCACGGGGGGGCACCGGGCGGCGCTGCGGCGCACCCGGGGCGGGCCGTTTTCCCTTGACGACGCGGTCACTTTGGAGCATCTAGCCGCGCTTGTCGCGGATGCCGGGGACGACCCGGCGTCCGGGCGGCGGCTGGACGACCGGCTGCTGCCCATCGAGGCCCCGCTGGACGACATCCCGGCACTGGCCTTGACCGAGGACCAAGCGGCCCGCCTGCGCAATGGTCAACCCGTCGGCCTGTTTCGGCGGTCGGAAAAAGCCCAGTTGGACGCGCTGGCGCTGGACCCGGCCGAGCCGGACCCGGTGGTGTTGGCGACGTGCCGGGGCACGCCGGTGGCGCTGTCCGTGCTGTCGGGGGCGGAGTTGCACCCGGTCCGTGTCTTGAACCTATGATGTCGCGGAGCGCCGAGCCATGTCGATCACGCAGGGCCGCAAGGAAGAGCTGATCAAGGAATACGCCCAAGGGGAGGGCGATACCGGATCCCCCGAAGTGCAGGTCGCGATCCTGACCGAACGGATTAACAACCTGACCGAGCATATGAAAACCCACAACCACGACTTCCACAGCCGGCGTGGCCTGCTGGTGATGGTCGGCCGGCGGCGCAGCCTGCTGGATTACCTGAAACGCAAGAATCAGGACCGCTATTCCAGCCTGATTCAACGCCTGGGCCTGCGCCGCTGATGCCGCGTCTTGGCCGGAACCCGTCTCCCTGAACCCGCTTCGGACGCCGCCTTCCGGTTTGGAAGGCGGCGTTTGTTTTGCGGCTTGGCCGCGACGGGCCAAATTCCCGGTCCAAATCGCCGGGGCCGTATGCCATACCCGCCTTTGCCAATCCCAAGCGGATCCGTCTGGTAAAGTCATCATGCGCGGCGGTGCCGCCCCAAGGGGGGCGGTTGCCGAGGACACCGCCGCCACATCGATCGGAAGGAACACCGATGTTTCAAGTGTATCGTAAGGAAATCGACTGGGGCGGCCGCCCGCTGATTTTGGAATCGGGCAAGATCGCCCGCCAGGCCGATGGCGCCGTGCTGGCCACCTATGGCGGCACCGTGGTGCTGTGCACCGCCGTGGGTGCCAAGACCCAGAAGCCGGGCCAGGACTTCTTCCCGCTGACGGTCAATTACCAGGAAAAGGCCTTTGCGGCCGGCAAGATCCCCGGCGGCATCTTCAAGCGTGAGGGCCGGCCCAGCGAAAAAGAAACCCTGACCAGCCGCCTGATCGACCGTCCGATCCGGCCCTTGTTCGTCTCCGGCTTCAAGAATGAGGTGCAGGTGGTGCTCACGGTGTTGAGCCACGACCTGGAGAATGACCCGGACATCATCTCCATGATCGGTGCCTCGGCGGCGCTGACCATCTCCGGCCTGCCATTCATGGGGCCGATCGGGGCGGCCCGGGTCGGCTACAAGGACGGCCAATATCTGCTGAACCCAACCCTCCAGGACATGCCCGACAGCCAGCTGGACCTGGTCGTCGCCGGCACCCATGAGGGTGTGATGATGGTCGAATCCGAAGCCCAGCAGTTGACCGAGCAAGTCATGCTGGGCGCGGTGGAATTCGGCCACCAGCAGTTCCAACCGGTGATCGACGCCATCATCGGCCTGGCCGAGATGTGCGCGAAGGAGCCGTGGGACCTGGCCCCGCCGCCGCCGGAAAAGGACCAGGCGAAGGAGAAGTTCCTGGCCGCCGGCGTCGATACGGCGCTGAAGGACGCCTACAAGATCACCGTCAAGCAGGACCGCCAGAACGCCCTGGCCGCCGCCAAGGACAGCGCCAAGGCCAGCCTGGGTGGCGGTGAGGACGCCGATGCCCTGAAAGCCGTGGCCGGCGACGTGCTGAAATCTCTGGAAGCCGACATCGTGCGCGGTATGATTCTGGAGACCGGCAAGCGCATCGATGACCGCAGCACGGTCGATGTTCGCCCGATCGTCTCCGAGGTTGGCCTGTTGGACCGGGCCCATGGCTCGGCCCTGTTCACCCGGGGCGAGCCCCAGGCCCTAGTGGTCGCCACCCTGGGCACCGGCCAGGATGAGCAGATCATCGACGCGCTGGAGGGCGAATACCGC
>CAYNRD010000354.1:2370-3210 GCA_964399515.1 uncultured Mycobacteriaceae bacterium
GCGAGCATTTCATGCTCCACTACAACTTCCCGCCCTATTCGGTGGGCGAGGCGGGCCGCATGGGCAGCCCCGGGCGCCGGGAGATTGGCCACGGCAAGCTGGCCTGGCGGGCGGTTCGGCCGCTGCTGCCCTCCAAGGAGGAGTTCCCTTATACCCTGCGGGTGGTCTCCGAGGTCACCGAGAGCAACGGCTCCTCCTCCATGGCGACCGTCTGCGGCACCTCGCTGGCACTGATGGATGCCGGGGTGCCGTTGGCGTCGCCGGTGGCCGGCATCGCCATGGGCCTGATCAAGGAGGGGGAGCAGTTCGCGGTCCTGTCCGACATCCTGGGCGATGAGGACCATCTGGGCGACATGGACTTCAAGGTCGCCGGCACGGCCGAGGGCATCACCTCCCTGCAGATGGACATCAAGATCACCTCGATCACGACGGAGATCATGAAGATCGCGCTGGACCAGGCCAAGAACGGCCGGCTGCACATCCTGGATGAGATGGCCAAGGCCCTGGACAGCAACCGGGACGGCGTGTCCACCTTCGCGCCCCGGATCACCCAGTTCAAGATCAACAAGGACAAGATCCGGGATGTGATCGGCTCCGGCGGCAAGGTGATCCGGGAAATCACCGAGACCACCGGCGCCAAGATCGACATCGACGACGACGGCACCATTAAGGTCGCCGCCGTGGACGAGGAGCAAAGCAAGGCCGCGATCGACTGGATTCAGGGCATCGTCGCCGAGCCGGAGGTGGGCAAGACCTATACCGGCAAGGTGGTCAAGGTGATGGAGTTCGGCGCATTCGTGAACTTCCTGGGCCAGAAGGATGGCCTGGTGCACATCTCCG
>CAYNRD010000355.1:0-3205 GCA_964399515.1 uncultured Mycobacteriaceae bacterium
GGGGCTGGCGACGATCAGCCCGTCCACCGGCCCGTCCAGCCGGTCCAGATGCTGGGGCGTGGGCTGATAGCCGGTCGTGGCATCGGTAGGGATCTCCACCACGGAGATGCCCAATGCTGTCAGGATGTTGCGATAGGCGGGATAGCCGGGCGCGGCCAGCGCCACCCGGTCGCCGGCCTCGAACGCCGCCAGGAAGGCCAGGATGAAGCCGCCCGAGGAACCGGTGGTGACCACCACCCGGCCCATGGGCAGGTCCAGCCCATGGGTATCCCGGTAGTTTCGGGCGATCCGGGCGCGCAACGGGTCGATGCCCAGCGCCACCGTGTAGCCCAGCCGATCCGCCTCCAGGGCGCGGGCGGCCGCCTCGCGTACCCGGCGCGGGGCCGGCGTGGCCGGTTGGCCCACCTCCATGTGGATGATGTCCTGGCCCCGGGCTTCCCGCTCGGCCGCCTGGGCCATGACATCCATGACGATGAAGGGCGGAACGGACCCGCGCCGGGAGATTTTCAGGGCCATTTCGGTTACACTTATGCAAGGGTGATCGCGCCCGTGCACCGGGTGCCATATTTGAGCCGCAGTCAAGGCTTGGCTTAGCCGCACACCGATACCGTTTCACCGGGACAGGGCCTCGTTCTCCCATGGTTAGCGCATTGCGTTTCAGCTCGGTCGCGCTGTTGGCGGCCATCGTGGTTCTGTCCACCCTGGCACCGGCGCAGGCCCAGCGCCTGTCGTTCATCCGCGATACCGAGACCGAGCAGACCTTGCGCCTGATGACCGACCCGATCCTGGAAGTGGCCGGGATCGCGCCCGAAAGCGTGAATGTGTTCGTCGTCAACGATTCGTCGTTGAACGCCTTCGTCGCGGGCGGCCAGAACATCTTCGTGCACACCGGCCTGATCGTGGAAGCGCGCAATGCCTCCGAACTGGTCGGCGTGTTGGCCCATGAGGCCGGGCACATCGCCGGCGGGCACCTGGCCCGGGGCCAGGAGGCCCTGCGCCGGGCGCAGACCACCGCCATCGTCTCCACCCTGCTGGGCGTGGTCGCCGCCGGCTTGGCCGGCAACGCCGATGCCGCCATCGCGGCGCAGTCGGGCGGCAATCAGATCGCCCAGCGCACCTTCCTGGCCCACACCCGCGCCAACGAGGCCCAGGCGGACCATGCGGCGCTGGCCTATCTGGACCGGCTGGGCTGGTCCGCCTATGGGCTGATGACCTTCCTGGAAACCCTTCAGGGGTTTGAGATCGCGCCGGTCTCCTCCCAAACCCAATATGTGCGCACCCACCCGCTGACCCCGACCCGGATCGACACCGTCCGCGCCCATCTGGAGCGCAACCCGCCGGGTGAGGGCCCGCTGCTGCCGCCCGAACTGGAAGAGCGGTTCCTGATGATGCAGGCCAAGGTCACCGGCTTCCTGAGCCCGCGCAAAGCCTTGGGCGACTTCCGACAACGGGACGATCTGCCGGCCCGCTATGGCCGCGCCATCGCCCGCTGGCGCTCGAACAACACCCCGGGCGCGATCGCCGATTTCCAGGACCTGCTGGCCAGCCACCCGAACAACCCGTTCTTCCATGAAATGCTGGCCCAGATCTACTTCCAGGACGGCCGGCTTGACGCCGCACGGCCCCATTACCAGTTCGCCGCCGACCACCTGCCCGATGAGCCCCTGGTCCTGATCTCCCTGGCCCGCACCAAGCTGGCGACCGACAGCCAAGAGGACGCGGTTTCGGCGTTGGACGATCTGCACCGGGCCGAACAGCTGCAAGACCCGTCCCCGTTCCTGTTCCGGCTGCTGGCCACCGCCTATGGCCGGGTCGGCGATCTGGCGTTCTCGGCGTTGTACCTGGCCGAGGAGGCCCTGGCGCGCGGCGACCGGCAACGGGCGATCGGCCAGGCCCGGCGGGCCTTGTCGGTGCTGGATGAGGGCGATTTTGGCTGGGTCCGGGCCCAGGACATTCTCCGCAGCGCCGAGGCCAGCTGACCCATGACCCGCCGAAACCCCATCACCGCCATGCTGGGGGCGTGCGCCCTGGCTCTGGCCATGGCCCTTACGATGGCCGTGGCCGCCCCGCCGGCGTCGGCGCAGTCCGATCCGGTCGCCCGGTTCACCGACGCCGACCGGGCGGAGATCGAGCTGATCATCCGGGATTACCTGCTGGAGAATCCCGGCCTGATGCTGGAAGTGCTGGCCGCGTTGGAACGCCAACAGGAGCAAGCGCTGGCCAACCGCCGCGACCGGGCCCTGGAAGCCGAACGGGCCACGCTGTACGACCACCCGGACACGCCCTATGCCGGCAATGCCGAGGGCGACATTACCCTGGTCGAGTTCGTCGACTACAATTGCGGCTTCTGCAAGCGCATGGTCGGTCCCCTCAACGGGCTGCTGCGGGAAGATTCGGGCCTGCGCATCGTCTATAAGGAATGGCCGATCCTGGCGCCGTCCTCGGACGTGGCGGCCCGAGCCGCGCTAGCCGCCCACCGGCAGGGCCTGTATCACCCCTACCACACGGCCATGATGCAGTTCCGCGGCCAGCTGACCGATTCGGTCATCTTTAGCCTCGCCGACGAGGTCGGGCTGGATCTTGGGCGGCTGCGGTCGGACATGGCGGCGGACTGGGTCGACCAGGAACTGGCCCGCAACCGCGCCCTGGCCGATGCCCTGGGCATTCGCGGCACGCCGGCCTTCGTGCTGGATGACCAGGTGATCGCGGGCGCGGTCGATCCCGGGCATTTGCGCGATCTGTTCGCACAACTTCGTGAAGCGCCCGAAGCCCGCTCAACCCCATGATTTACCAGAATATCGGGGCCGCGCCGGTGGGCGGACCGGCACCGAGCGCGGGCCAAACGCCCAACGGGTCAGGCCAGTCTCCCTGGGATGCGTCCAGAAATCACGTGCGTTCGGGATGGTTCGAGCCTATAATTATGGAAATGATTGAACCGGCCGCGCCCAGTGGCAAGCTCAGTGGGGGCGCTTGACCCATGAAGCCGGTTATCGACGGCCCGACCAGAGGGGACGTGTAGCGCCCAGGAGGGGAATCCGAGGATGGACGGCACCAATACCAATCAGAACTTCAACCGCCAGGTTGAGTTCGAGCTCGGCGATAGCCCGCTCCTCGACCTGGACTCCTACATCCCCAACAAGCTCACCCTACTGGCCGGCACCCTGAACCGAATCCTGGCCGACGTTTATGAAACCCAATTTGGCCT
>CAYNRD010000356.1:0-3197 GCA_964399515.1 uncultured Mycobacteriaceae bacterium
GACCCCGGCGGCGGCTGACCCGGTGGCGCCGCCGCCGCTGACCCATCGCTGCACGGTCGACCCCGGCTGGATCGACTACAACGGCCACATGAACGAGGCCTATTACGTGCTGGCGTTCTCCCGCGCGTCCGATGTGCTGCTGGACGCGATCGGCATGACCGCGGCCCACCGGGCCGCCACCGGCACGTCCATGTACATCCTGGAAAACCACGTCCGCTACCGGCGGGAGGTCGGTGCCGGGGCGTGCTTGCAGATTGGCTTGCGGGTGCTGGGCGTCGATGCCAAGCGGGTGCATTTCTGCCAGACCATGACCGCCGACGGCATCGAGCGGGCGACGGTCGAAAGTTTGTTCATCCATGTCGATCAGGGCACGGGCCGGTCCAGCCCGATGCCGGACGCGGTCCGGGCCGTGGCCCGGGACCTTGCCCGGGCGGCGGGCCCGTGGCCCGATTGGGTCGGCCATACCATCAGGCCCTTGGCCGAATAGCCCCGGGGTGGCCTTGTGCCGGTCAGCCCAGGAACGCGGCGGTCATGCGCCGCAGCCGGAGGGCCGTGGTCCGCGCCAGCGCCCGCATCAGGGTCAGCGCCAGGGCTGGATCCTCCCGGGCCATCAGGTCGAACTGGGATTGGCGCAGCCGCCACAGCACCATGTCGTCCCGGGCGACCACGTCGGACGTGCGGTTGCCGCTGTCCAGGAACGCGATCTCACCGATGATCGACCCCGGGCCGATCAGATTGATGGTTTGCTCACCCAGATAGCGGCTTTGCCCCCGGGCCTCGGCCAGGCCGGACAACACCAGATACAGGCTGGCATCGGCGCCCTCGGTGCGGATCACCGTCTGCTCGGCGGAAAAGCGCATCTCCTGGCAATAGGTGCCCAGGCGTTGGCGCTCCTCCTCGGAGAAGCTATCCAGGAACTTCGACTGGGCGGGATCAAGACCGATCATGGCGGACACCCGGTGGCGAGGAGGATCGTCGTGGACCTGCCTACACCAATTCGGGGCCAAGAACACCGGTGATCGGGCCGGGCGGCGGGGACGGCCAGGCCGAACGCCCATGAGCCGGCGCGGCCCTGGGTACGGGCACGCCGCCCCTCAGGCCCGCAGATACCGGGCGGCGTGCGGTACATAATCGGCCTTGCCCAAGGGCACGCCTTGCGCGCGCAAGATCCCATAGGCGGTGATCAGATGGAAATATAGCTGCGGCAGCGCCCAATCCCGGGCGTACTGCTCCCCGGTCATGTCGAAGATCATCGGGCCGGGCAGTTCGATGGTGATTGGCCGGTCGGCGCCCGCGTCCAGCGCGTCGGGGGCCAGGCCGGCCAGATCGTCCAGGGCCTCGGTAATGCGCGCCTGGGCGTCGGTGATGGTGCCGGGGTGATCGGGGGCAGCCCAGCCTTCGTCCACCAGGGTCTGCCACACCTTGCCGAACGGCGTACCCCGCAGGCGGCAGACGCCCTCATGGGCTTGCACACAGCAAAACCGTACCTGGGCGGACAGGGGCAGCATGTCCGGCGCCAGGCGGGCGGCCATGACCGCATCCCCGGCCGTCGCGTGGGTTTTGGCCGTGTCCAGCCAACCGGACAGGGCGGTGAGCATCTGGCCGTAGGTGGGCACCAGCAGGGCGGTCGGGGACATGGCGGACCTGGAGCGGGGTGGGTATGCTGGCGGGACGATGGCCGATCGCCCCCGGCCCGGCAAGGGGCGGACGGGGCCGACGCCCGGCGCCGCTTGCACCCGCGCCCGCGAACGCGGACACTCGCCGGACCGCCGCCAACCCGTGAGGCCTCGGCATGAATGTGTTTTCCCGATCTGCCGCCGGCGCGGTGATTCTGGTGCTGGTGACCGGCTGCGGGGTGCCGAACCCGATCCCGGGCCCGATCGACGTCCTGGGCACCACCCTGGAGACGGTCGGCAACACCTTGGAAGCCGGCTGCAAGGCCGGCCGCGTCTGCACCCCCGACTGCCCCGACGGCCAGACCTACGACCGCGACGCCCGCGCCTGCGTGTTCGAGTGAGGGGAAACTCGGGGGCAGTATCGGGATCGCCCGAGGCCCAACCCCGGTGTCGTCGGCAAGCGCCTGGTTGGATCTGGCTCGGCGCGCGGCGTTGAATAACCGAACGCGTCCTGGGCGTGGTAAACTTTCTGGAGCGCGGCACGGACCACGGTCCGCATCGCTTCGGCAGGCCGCAGTCTCGGTGCACTCATGGAGGCGCACAATCGTGCAAGACCGTTGGACGCGAGCGGAAATGTTGGGTGGCAGTTGACGAAACTTCGGCGAATGGCGAATGACCGTCTCCTGTTATGGCTTGCCGCCTTCCCGCTTATGGGCAGCCCGGGTCCCGCGACCCTGAGCCTTGCGGGCATCGGGACGGCGTTCGGGTTCCGGCGGGGCCTGCCCTATCTGGCGGGGACCGTCTTGGCCGGATCGTCACTGTGGTCTTCGCACTGATGCTGGTGGCCTCTGTCGGAACAGCCGTGTTTGACCTGTTCTAAGAACGGATCGGCCGCGACGAGGGAGGTATTGGAATTTGTGATCGCTCGAAAATACACTGGTCGATGGCAACTCATCCCCGAACTGTGCTTCTATGAGACGGGAAACGCTCCCGAGGACGCCACTTACGACATCAGTGTCGCTGGCCCGCGCGTAGAGGTCTCGATCACATGGACGAAAGACGGCGAACGAGAGACCATCGAGTTCGGCGGCCCGCTGGACGGGAGTTTGCACCCGTTGAACCCGTCGCCGAACAGCGAGGTATCCTGCACCCATATCGATGAGGCCACCCTCGAAAGTGCCGTTTTCATCGATGGCGTAAGGACAGGGTTCGCACGCAGACAGGTTTCTGAGGATGGGTCTCTTATGAGTGTCCTGCAGATCACCGCGTCCGGCGACGGGGCCGAAACACGTATCCTTCAGGTCTACCGGCGCATCGCATAAAGCCGCAAACACGCATGGGTCCAAGGTGGTGGCAAGCCACGTCATTCGTGGGGGGAGTGGCACGGCCAAATATTGACAATATTAATGTCATTATGACACTCTTGTTGTCATGAAAGTTTCTGATCAGCTCCACCGACTGCTGTGGTTGTCCCGCCCACTCATGCAGCGAGTCGAAGAGATGGTGCGCGAGGGGCTCGAGGGCACCGGATTGACGGTTCGAATGCGCGCCGTGCTTGAGGTCCTGCACGGAGACGGCCCG
>CAYNRD010000357.1:0-3197 GCA_964399515.1 uncultured Mycobacteriaceae bacterium
CCCGCCCAAGATGGACGACCGGTCGCTGTTCCGCTACGGGCCCGACTACGGGGCTGCCGAGATGAAGACCGCGTTCGACTGGTCCTCCTATCCGGGTGCGGGCGGCGGCTTCCAGGGCGCGGTTGAGATGTGCAACAACAACGGCGCCTGCCGCAAGCTGGCCGGCGGCGTCATGTGCCCGTCCTTCCGCGCCACCCGCGATGAACGGGATCTGGTGCGGGGTCGCGCCAACAGCCTGCGCCTGGCGCTGTCCGGGCAATTGGGGCCGGACGCCTTCACCTCCGACGCCATGATGGAGACCATGAAGCTGTGCGTGTCCTGCAAAGGCTGCAAGCGGGAATGCCCGACCGGCGTCGACATGGCGAAGATGAAGATCGAGGTGCTGGCCGCGCGCGCGGCCCGGCACGGGCTGTCCCTGCATGACCGGCTGGTGGGGTACTTGCCCGACTATGCCCGCCTGGCCGCCCGGGTGCCGGCGCTGTTCAACGCCCGGGACGCGATCCCCGGCCTCGCCAGGCTGTTGGAGGGGCCGACCGGCTTCACCGCCGCCCGCAAACTGCCGCGCTGGTCGTCCCGCCCGTTCCGCGACCGGGAGGTGGCCAAGACCGCATCCCCGGACGTCGTGCTGTTCGCCGATACCTTCAACCGCTATTTCGAGCCCGACAACCTGCGGGCCGCGCGGCGGGTGCTGGCGGCGGGCGACCGGTCGGTCACGGTCGCGGCCGACGGCACCGGCCGGCCCTTGTGCTGCGGCCGCACCTATCTGTCGGTCGGGCTGGTGGACCGGGCGCGGGACGAGGCCCGGCGCCTGTTGCGCGCCCTCGCCCCGCATCTGGCCGCGGGCCGGGCGATCGTCGGCCTGGAGCCGAGCTGCCTGTTGACCCTGCGGGACGAGATCCCGGCCCTGTTGCCAGGGGACGAGACCCGGCAATTGGCGGGGCACGCCCTGATGCTGGAGGAGTATCTGGCCCGGGAGGTGGAGACGGCGGGGATGGCTTTGCCGTTGCGCCCGGTGGCGCCTAGGGTGGTCTTGCACGGCCACTGCCACCAGAAGGCCCTGGGCGTGGTGCCCGCGATCCGGCGGACCCTGGACCTGTTGCCCGATACCCAGGTCGATGTGGTGGAGACCAGCTGCTGCGGCATGGCCGGCGCCTTCGGCTACGGACGGGACACCCAGGAGGTTTCGATGAAGATGGGCGAGTTGAGCCTGTTTCCGGCCATCCGCGCCGAAGCGGCGGGGACGGTCGTGGTGGCCGACGGCACGTCCTGCCGCCATCAGATCGCCGACGGCACCGGCCGCGCGGCCATCCATGTCGCCCAATTGTTGGATCGCGCGCTGGCGGGGGAGAGCCACCCATGACCGTCGCCGCCGCCGTCAAGGCGATCAAGCGCAAGTCCCTGCATGAGGAACTGGCCGAAAGCCTGGAGGAGTTGATCGTATCGGGCCAGCTGACGCCCGGCGCCAAGGTCCCGGAAAAGGAGCTGTGCGAGCGCTATGGGGTGTCGCGCACGCCGATGCGGGAGGCGCTGAAGGTGCTGGCGCAGCTGGGCCTGGTCGATCTGGAACCCAATCGGGGCGCTTGGGTCAGCCGGATCACGCCCCGCGATGTCGCGGAGGTCTTCGCGGTGATGGGCGCGCTGGAGGCCCTGTCCGGCGAGTTGGCGTGCGAACGCATCACCGACCGGGAGCTCGCCGACCTGCAAGCCCGGCACGACCGCATGGTCGCCCAGTACCGCGCCGGGGATCTGAAGGCCTATTTCGCCGAGAACCAGGCGATCCATGAGGGCATCCTGGCCGCATCCGGCAACGGCACCCTGATCGCCCAATACCGGTCCTTGGCGGCCCGAATCCGCATGGCCCGCTACGCCGCCAACATGACCGATGCCCGCTGGCGTCAGGCGGTCGAGGAGCATGAGGCGATCATGCGCCATCTGCATGCCCGCGACGGCGAACGGCTGTCGGCGACGCTCAAGGCCCATCTCAAGAACAAGCTGGAAACCGTGCGGGACTGGTTGCTGCGGGAGCAACCGACGGCCCCCGACTGACCCCAGGCCTGCCCCGCGGTGACCGCGCGGCGGGGCCAGGCCTCCCGTCCCGTCTTTCCAATGGTGGCGGCAATGATTAGGGTGCGGCGCTTCCCGCTTCCCGTGCGCCCAAGACTCCGCCCATGAAAGCCGCCGTTGCCCTGTTTCCCGGCTCGAACTGTGACCGGGACGCGATCACCGCCTTGGCGCTGGTCACCGGCGTTCGGCCGGCCACCGTCTGGTACCAGGAGCCGGAGTTGCCGGATGTGGATCTGGTGGTGGTGCCGGGCGGCTTCACCTACGGCGATTACCTGCGCCCCGGTGCCATGGCGGCCCGTTCACCGGTGATGGCGGCGATCGCGGCCCATGCCCGGGCGGGGCGGTTCGTCCTGGGCATCTGCAACGGCTTTCAGATGCTGTGCGAAGCCGGGCTGCTGCCCGGCGCGTTGACCCGCAACGCCGGGCTGACCTTCTTGTCCAAACCGGTGCCGCTGACCGTGGCGGCCGGTAACTCCGCCTTCACGGCCCGGTACGCCGCCGGCCAGGCGATCACCCTGCCAATCGCCCACCATGACGGCCGCTACGTGGCCGGTGCCGAGACCTTGGAGCGGCTGGAGGGCGAGGGCCGGATCGCGTTCCGCTACGGCCAGAACCCCAACGGCTCCCAGGGCGACATCGCCGGGCTGTTCAACGCGGAGCGGACGGTTCTGGGCCTGATGCCCCATCCGGAGCGGGCGGTGGACCCGGCCCTGGGCGGCACCGACGGGCGCGGGATCTTCGAAAGCCTGGCCGAGGCGCTGTCATGACCGCCGATGTCCTGGAGACCACGCCGGTGCCCGTGCCGGGCGAGGCCCCCGTCACCGAAGCCCTGGCCGGGGAGCATGGCCTGTCGGCCGACGAATACCGCCTGATGCTGGCGATCACTGGCCGCACGCCGACCCTGGCGGAGCTGGGCATCTTCTCGGTCATGTGGAGCGAGCATTGCTCCTACAAGTCCAGCCGCCGGCATCTGAAGAGCCTGCCGACCCAGGCCGCTTGGGGGATCCACGGGCCCGGGGAGAACGCCGGCGCCATCGACATCGGCGCCGGCCTGGCGGCGATCTTCAAGATGGAGAGCCACAACCACCCCAGCTTCATCGAGCCCTACCAAGGGGCGGCGACCGGGGTCGGCG
>CAYNRD010000358.1:0-3196 GCA_964399515.1 uncultured Mycobacteriaceae bacterium
GCCGTTGTGGCTGATGCTGCTGAAAACCGGCTGCAACCGACCCAAGGATGAGCTCACCCGGGAGGCGGTGCAATTGGTCCGGGACACCATCGGCCCGGTGGCGGCGTTCAAGCATGCCACCGTGGTCGACCGGTTGCCCAAGACCCGGTCGGGCAAGATCCTGCGCGGCACGATCCAGAAGATCGCCGACGGGGAGGAGTACCCGCTGCCGTCCACCATCGACGATCCGGCTTGCCTGCCGGAGATCGAACGGAGCCTGGCCGAGATCGGCTACGGCAAGCGCGGCTGACCGCCCGGCCGGGCGGTCACAGCTGGTCCAGGGGGGCCACGGTCTGGTTGCCCATCCGATCCAGCATGGCGCGGGCTTCCGCCCCTTCCAGGAACTTGACCTCGGTCAGGCTGGCGCCGTCGGGCGCGTGCTTCATCGCCCGGTTCATGGCGTCCTGGCGGTTGGCGCCGCGGGCGGCGATGTAAGGGGCGGAGCCGTCCGCGCCGGACACTTCAAAAACCCAGATCATGGCTGTTCCCAAGGTGGTGGTGGATGGTGACCCTGCCGCGCGGGCCGGCCGACAGTGCCAGCACGGGCCAAAAAACGCATGACCGTTGCGTGAAATCAGTGTGAAGCGGTGCAAAACCGTATTTACCCCCATACAGTAGGGTCTTTGCCGAGACAATCGGCAAGGCCTCGGGCCCCCCCAGCCGGGGCCTGCCCCCGGACCGACGTCCCACCAGCCCCGCCAGGCCCGTGCAACCGTGACCGCCCTTGCGCCCTCCGCTTCCGACCCGCCGGCCATGGGGCCGGACGGTGCCTGGTGGGCCGGGGCCGACAATCTGGTTGAGGTGGAGGATTTGCGCATCGCGTTCTCGGTGCTGGAGGCGCCGGTTGAGGTGGTCAAGGGCGTGTCCTTCCGCATCGCGCCGGGCAAGACAACGGCCCTGGTCGGGGAAAGCGGCTCCGGCAAGTCGGTGATTTCCCAGGCAATCCTGGGCATCTTGCCGAAATCGGCGGCGATCACCGGCGGCGCGATCCGGTTCCATGACCAAGACAGCCGCTATGACCTGGCGGCGCTGGACCCCGGCGGCCGGGCGATGCGGGCTTTGCGCGGCGGCCGCATGTCCATGATCTTCCAGGAGCCGATGACCTCGCTTTCGCCCTTGCACACCATCGGCGACCAGGTGGGCGAGGCCCTGGCCCAGCACGTGCGGCTGGGCCGGGCGGAGTGTCGGGCGCGCACGCTGCAGATGCTGGGCCTGGTCGGCTTTCCGGACCCCGGGCGAGCCTTTGGCCAGTATGCGTTCGAGCTGTCCGGCGGCTTGCGCCAGCGGGCGATGATCGCCATGGCGCTGATCACCGGCCCGGCGCTGCTGATCGCCGATGAGCCGACCACGGCGCTCGATGTCACCATCCAGGCCCAGATCCTGAAACTGCTGCGGGACCTGCAGGCGCGCCTGGGCATGGCGGTGCTGTTGATCACCCATGATCTGGGCGTGGTCGCCAACATGGCCGATGAGGTGGTGGTGATCTACCACGGCGAGATCATGGAGCGCGGGCCGGCCCGGTCGATCTTCACCGCCCCCAAGCACCCCTATCTGAAGGCGCTGATGAAGGCGGTGCCCCATTTCGAGATGGCGCCGGGGGAGCGGCTGCGCGGCCTGCGCGACACCGAGCACACCATCGGCCCGCTGTTGGCCGGCGGGGCCGGCGACCGGCCGATCGGCCCCGGCACGGTGCCGCTGGTGTCCGTCCGGGGCCTGACCAAACGCTTTGAGGCGCGCAAGGCCGGCTTTCTGGGCCGCAAGACCCCCCCGCCCCTGACCGCGGTCGACGGCGTCGATCTGGCGGTCGAGCGGGGCGAATGCCTGGGCCTGGTCGGTGAAAGCGGCTGCGGCAAGACCACGCTGTCCAAGCTGCTGATGAAGAAGCTGCGCCCCGATGACGGCCGGATCATCCTGTCCGGCGACACCGATGTGGCCGGGTTGACCGGCGCGGCGCTGACGGCCTATCGCCGGCGGGTGCAGATGGTCTTCCAGGACCCGGTCTCCAGCCTGAGCCCGCGCATGACCGTCTTCGACCTGATCCGGGAGCCGCTGCTGGTGCACGGCATCGGCGACCGGGCCCAGCACCGGGCGCTGGTGATGGACCTGATGCGGGCGGTGGGCTTGGATCCCCGCTTTCTCAGCCGCTATCCGCACAGCTTTTCCGGCGGCCAGCGCCAACGCATCGGCATCGCCCGGGCCCTGGCCCTTAAGCCGGACATGCTGATCTGTGATGAGCCGGTCTCGGCCCTGGATGTATCGGTCCAGGCCCAGATCCTGAACCTGCTCAAGGACCTGCAGACCGGGCTGGGCCTGACCTATCTGTTCATCACCCACAATCTGGCGGTGGTGAACTACATCGCCGACCGGATCGCGGTGATGTGCCGGGGGGTGATTGTGGAACTGGCGCCAACCCGAACCCTGTTCGCCCGGCCGACCCACCCCTACACCCAGGCCCTGCTGCGGGCGGTGCCGTTCCCGGATCTGGACCGGCCGCTGGACTTCGACCGGATCAAGCCGGGCGACGCCTCCAACATCGCCCTGTGGCCAGACCGGTTCCGGGATGGCGACGGCATTGGGCGGGCGCGGGTGGCGCTGGGGCATGGGCATTGGGTGATGGCCGCCCAGGGCACCACGTCGGCGGATCTTGCGCCATGAAACGGGCGGTCTTGGCCGGGTTGATCGGGGCTGTGCTGGCGGTGGGCGTGACGGCGCCCGGGCCGGGTGCCGCCGCCGGGCCTTGGCTGGAAACCCCAATGCTGGCGCCGTTGGTCGCGGCGGGCACCCTGCCGCCGGTCGCCGAACGCCTGCCGGCCGCCCCCCGCGTGCTGGACTTCCAAGCCTTGGAAAAGACCCTGGGCCGCCACGGCGGGGAGCTGGGCACCCTGTTGGGCCGGCAAAAGGACGTGCGCCTGATGGTGGTCTTCGGCTATGCCCGGCTGGTGGGCTATGGCCCCAACCTGCGCCTGACGCCCGATATCCTGGCGCGGGTCGATAACGACGGCAACCGGGTGTTCACCCTGCATCTGCGGGCCGGGCACAAATGGTCTGACGGGCACCCGTTCACGGCCGAGGATTTCCGCTATTGGTGGCGGGACGTCGCCAACCACCCGGACCTGACCCGGTCCGGCCTGCCGCCCGCCTTGCTGGTCGACGGCGC
>CAYNRD010000359.1:0-3193 GCA_964399515.1 uncultured Mycobacteriaceae bacterium
GATTCGACCAGCAGCACCTCTCCCTCGGGCAGTTGGCCCATGGTGCCGATCACCTCGGGATGGCCGGCATGGCCGATCAGGACGATCTGGTTGCCGTTCTTGGCGTGCTGTTCTGCCTCCCGGTGGACCTTGGAGACCAGCGGGCAGGTGGCATCAATGTGCAGCATCTCCCGCCGGGCGGCTTCCTTGGGGATTGCCTTGGGCACGCCATGGGCGGAAAAGATCACCGGAGCGGCATCCGGCACCTCATCCAGCTCCTCCACGAAGATGGCCCCCTTGGTCTCCAGGCTTTCGACCACATAGCGGTTGTGGACGATCTCATGCCGGACATAGACCGGGGCGCCGTACTTCTCCAACGCCCGTTCGACGATTTGAATGGCCCGCTCGACCCCGGCGCAGAACCCGCGCGGGGCCGCCAGCACGATGGTCATCGGGCGAGGGGTGGGCATGCTTGTATCCATCAATGGCATTTCCTACAGTCCGCCGGACAGGGCACTCCAGCGGCGATCGGGGGGACGGAACGCGGGGCCATGGGCACCAGGCGGCACCCCGCGCGCTGATCCGCGCTGCCTAGCACAGTTCCCAAAAGACCTCCATGCGCACGATCCCCAGACCGATGATTTCTCCCTTCCGCGCCTTCCTGCCCACCATCGCCGGCTTGGCCCTGGCCGCCTGCGTCGCCGACGTGCCGCCGCCGCCCACCTTTCAAGCGGATCAGCCGGTAAGCTGCCCGCGGGTGGCCGCGGTCAAGGGGGTCGATCAGACGCCGCTTTTGGTGGGGGACCGTGAGGCGATGACCGCCTCGATCGGGGATTTCCAAGGCCAGTGCCAATACCGGGGCCGGGCGGTCAGCGTCAACCTGACCCTGCCGCTGGTGTTCGACAAGGGCCCCGGCTTCCAGGGTGACGCGTTCGAGGTGGAGTATTTCGTCGCCGTGGCGGACCCCAACCGCAAGATCATCGGCAAGGAAACCTTCACGGTCGGCGGCCGGTTCGCGGACACGGCACCCCGGGTGGTGATCACCGAACAGCTCAGCCAGATCATCCCGCTGCCTAATGCCCGTTCGGGCCAATTCTATGAGGTGCTGGTGGGCTTTCAGGTCACCGGGGCCGACGCCGCGCCCCAGGTCGCCCGGCCGGCGTCGGACAGCTGATCGGCCATGGACCTCTACCGCGCCGCCGAACGGGCCATGGGCATGTCGGGCGCGGTCTGGGCCCGGCACGCCAACCCGTGGAGCGTCTACAGCCGGATCCTGGGCGGCTCGGCGGTATTCCTGGCCCTGTACAGCGCCCATTGGATCGGCTGGTGGGCGGTGGCGCCCGTCCTGGCGTCGGGGCTGTGGGCGTGGCTCAACCCAAGGCTGTTCCCGCCGCCCAAGCGGGCCGATGGCTGGGCGGCGCGCGGCGTCTTGGGCGAACGCGCGTTCCTGAACCGCCGGCGGGTTCCTCTGCCAGCCCGGGACGCGTGGGAGGCCCATGGCTGGACCGCCCTGGCCACCCTGTGCATGGGGCCGGCGCTATACGGCCTGATCGTCGGGGAGTTCTGGCTGGCCTGCGGCGCTTGGCACGCCGCAACCGCCGCCAAGCTGATCTTCGTGCATCGGCTGGGGCAGGTGTGGGACCGGGTCAAGGACGCACACCCCACCTATGCCGCCTGGGCCCGGGCGGACTGGGACGCTGGGTTATAGCGGCTCTCCGCCGGATCCTTCGGCCTGTCGGCTTCCGGCTCCAGGTCCGGTTCCCGCGCGCGGCGCTCGCGCTTCAACGCCCCGGGGCGGCGGGCCGACGGCCGGGGGCGTCAGTCGAGTGCGGCGACGAATTCGGCCAGATCGTCATTAAACTGGTCCGGTTGTTCCGCGAACGGGCAATGGCCGACATCCGGATAGAACCGGCCCGTCGCCCGGGGGGCCGTCTCGGCGATGGTCCGGCCGATCGCGGGCAGCACCACCTGGTCCTGCTCGCCATGGACGACCAGCACCGGAAGATCCAGCCCCGTGAGCGCCGGCCGGTGATCGACCCGGCGCTTGGACAGCGCCTTTTTGACCTCGGGCCGCACTTCCGCGTTGTAGGCCAAGGCGGTTTCGAACGCCTCCCGCCCCAAGGGCTGGACGGTGCTGGCGGCCAGGAAGCCCCGGGTGGCGGCGATGCGCACCGCCTGGTCGGCCGCCATCATCCGGGGGGCATGCTCCAGGAACGCGGGCCCGATATAGTCGGCCGTGTCCTCGGTGCCGCTCGCCCCCGTCGCGCCCACGAACCCGCTCCCGCCCAAAGCCGCCCTGCCCTGCTGGGGCACGTAATCCATCGCCACCAACCCGCCATAGGACCAGACCACAGCCACCGGCCGGGTGAGCGCGAGCCCCGCGATCACGGCCCGCAGGTCGGCCGCCCACACGGCACTGTCGCCATAGCCGCCGGCCCCGCCGGGTGCCTCGGACATGCCATGGCCGCGCAGGTCCATCGCCAGCAGGCGATACCGCTCCGCCAGGGAGGAGGACAATTGCGGCTGCCAGCACAGGCCCGATTGGGACCAGCCATGGATAAACACCAGCGGCGTGCCATCGGCCGCGCCGGCCTCCCGGACATGGATGCGGGTGCCGTCCGTGGACGGGATGTGGTGGCTGGTCGGCGGCATGGGCGTCACTCGGCTGGGGTGGCGGTCGCAGCGTGGCGCCGGGCGCCCAGCCGGGTCAAGGCAAGGCCCAGCAGGATCAGGCCCAAGGCGGTCCCAACCTTGGCGGACAGCGGCTCCGCCAGGATCAGCCAGCCCCAGAACACCCCGAACATCGGAATCAGATAGGCCACCTGGCTCAAAAAGGTCGCGCCTGCGGCCCGGATCAGCCGGAAGCGCAGATAATAGGCGAAGGCCGACTGGCCCAGGCCCAGCACCAGCAACGCGCCCCAGGCGCCAAGCCCCCAGGCGGCCGGATCCGGCGCCTCCACCACCCATGCCAGCGGCAGCATGTAGGGAATAGCCGAGGCCAGCACCACGGTGCCGACCGTCATCGACGGCACATGGGTCACCGCACGGGTGATCACCGCCGACAGCGCGTAGCAGCACGCAGCACCCATGATCGCCAACTGCCCGGCCAGCGGCACGACGCCGGTGCTAACCCCGCCGCCGCCCAGCACCCCCCCCCCCCCCGCCCCCCGGGTAACCCCCGCCCGAGAATAAGCCGAAAAGCGGGAAACACCGA
>CAYNRD010000360.1:0-3192 GCA_964399515.1 uncultured Mycobacteriaceae bacterium
GGCTGGCCACCCATCAGACCGAGCATAAGCAAACCCTGTACGACCTGTCCTTCGACACCGGCGCCACCCAATCCGACCACGGGATCGATGTGGATGGCGGCATCGGCACCACCTTTGTCTTCGCCAGCAAGAGCCGGCGGGAGTTGCCCGACGACACCGTACTGCTGGAGGGCGACGTCGAGCGGCTGTCCAAGGACGGGCAGTTCGTGGGCCAGCACCTGTACACCTCCCTGCCCGGGGTGGCGGTGCAGATCAACGCCTTCAACTTCCCGGTCTGGGGCATGCTGGAGAAGTTCGCCCCCGCCTTCCTGGCGGGATTGCCCTCGATCGTGAAGCCGGCGACCGCCACCTGCTACGTCACCGAGGCTTGCGTGCGCCTGATGCTGAATTCGGGCCTGTTGCCGGAGGGCAGCCTGCAACTGATCACCGGGTCCACCGGCGACCTGCTCGATCGGCTGGACTGCCAGGACGTGGTGGCGTTCACGGGCTCCGCCGCCACCGCCAACAGCCTGCGCGCCACCCCCAACCTGCTGCGCAACGCGGTCCGGTTCACCGCGGAACAGGACAGCCTGAACGCCTCGATCCTGGGGCCCGACTGTGGGCCAGACAGCCCGGAATTCGAACTGTTCGTCAAGGAAGTCGCGCGGGAGATGACCGTCAAGGCCGGACAGAAATGCACCGCCATCCGGCGGGTCTTCGTGCCCGACGCCTGGGTGGGGGCGGTGACCGAGGCGATTGGCGCCCGGCTGGCCAAGACCGTGGTCGGCGACCCGCGCGCCGAGACCACGCGCATGGGGGCGTTGGTCTCCACCGCGCAACGGGCGGATGTGCTGGACAAGGTGATGGCGATCGGCGCCGAGGCGCGGCGGGTCCATGGTAACCCGGACCGGTTCCAGGCCAATGGCGTCGATGTGGAACTGGGGGCGTTCCTGCCGCCGATGCTGTTCCACTGCCCGGAGCCGGACGCGGCCCGGGCCGTGCACGAAACCGAAGCCTTCGGCCCGGTCTCCACCGTCCTGGGGTACCGGGGCATGGACCATGCCCTTGCCCTGGCCAACCGGGGCGGCGGCAGCCTGGTGGCCAGTGTGATCACCCAGGACCCGGAGATTGCCCGGCACGCGGTGCTGGGGGCCGCCGCCTTTCACGGCCGGCTCTATTTCACCAACCGGGACACGGCCAAATCGGCCACCGGCCACGGCACCCCCTTGCCGCACATGCCCCATGGCGGCCCCGGCCGGGCCGGCGGCGGGGAGGAGCTAGGTGGCATCCGCGCCGTCCAGCACTTCATGCAGCGCACCGCCGTCCAAGGCCCCGCCACCCTGGTCGCCGCGATCGGCCGGCGCTGGTTGCCCGGGGCCGCCGAACACCAAGGCCCCACCCACCCATTCCGCCGCGGCTTCGGGGACTTGCAACTGGGCGAGACCCTGTGGGCCGGCCCGCGCACGGTGACCCTGGACGACATCGAGCACTTCGCACGGTTCACCGGCGACACCTTCTACGCCCACATGGATGAGGCCGCCGCCAAGGCCAACCCGTTCTTCGACGGCCGGGTCGCCCATGGCTATCTGCTGCTCAGCTTCGCCGCCGGCCTGTTCGTCGATCCCGATCCGGGGCCTGTGCTGGCCAACACCGGGCTGGACGGTTTGCGCTTCCAAAAACCCGTCGCCGCCGGCGACAGCATCCGCGTGCGCCTCGTGGTCACCCAAAAAACCCCCCGCACCCCCGACCACGGCGAAGTCCGCTGGACCGTCACCCTCTACAACCAGGACGAGGCCCAAGTGGCCGAGTACCAGCTGCTGACCATGAACGCGGTCTGACCGTCCGCCCACCGGAAACCGGTTGCATTAACCGACCGGGCGGTCGAAGATACCGGCCGAAACCAATGGCCCCGCACGGGCCGCGCAGCGGGGGCGTACCCCCGCGCAGCATAGCTCTTGGGAGGAGATCATGACGCTTCGCCGCTTGTTCGGCGGGGGCGGCACCGTTGCCGCCGTTCTGCTTGCCACCGCCACGCCGGCCTTGGCCGAAATCCGCATCGGCTCGACGCTGGCGATCACCGGGCCGGCCTCGTTCCTGGGCGATCCGGAGGCCAAGACCTTGGAGATGCTGGTCGAGGAGATCAACGCCAAGGGCGGGGTCAATGGAGAGCCCATCCGCCTGATACAATATGACGACGCGGCCGATCCCAATGCCGCACGCACCTTCGCCACCCGCATGATCGAGGATGACGAGGTCCACGCGGTGATCGGCGGCTCCACCACCGGCACCACCATGGCCATGGTCGAGCTGTTCGAGGAGGCGGAAATCCCGTTCATCTCCCTGGCGGGGGCGGTGGTGATCATCGACCCGGTCAAGGCGTACACCTTCAAGACCCCGCACACCGACCGCATGGCGTGCGACAAGATCTTCACCGACATCGCCGCCCGGGGCCTTGGCAAGGTTGGCATGATTTCGGGCACCGGCGGGTTCGGCGCGTCGATGCGCACCCAATGCCTGGAGGCAGCCCCCACCCACGGCATCGAGGTGGTCGCGGACGAGACCTATGGCCGCCAAGACACCGACATGACCCCGCAATTGACCAATATCCGCAACGCCGACGGGATCGAGGCGGTGATCAACCCCGGCTTTGGCCAAGGCCCCGCGATCGTCACCCGCAATTACCGCCAATTGGGCATCGACTTGCCGCTGTACCAATCCCACGGCGTGGCCTCGAACAGCTTCATCGACCTGGCCGGGGAGGCGGCGGAGGGCGTACGTTTGCCCGCGTCATCCCTGCTGATCTTCGATAAGCTACCCGAGGATCACCCGCAAAAAGCCGTCGCCACCGCATACGCGCAGGCATACACCGAACGCACCGGCGAGCCGGTGTCCACTTTCGGCGGCTTCGCCTATGATGCCTTTCAAATCGTCATCCAGGCGATCGAGCGGGCCGGCGGCAGCGACCCCAACGCCATCCGGGACGAGATCGAGAAGACAACCGATTTCGTCGGTGTGTCCGGCATCTTCACCTACGCGCCCGATGACCATCTGGGCCTGGATCTGTCCAGCTTCACCATGCTGGAGATCCAGAATGGTGATTGGGTGATCGTCGAGTAACCGGGAGCCGGCCGGGCGGGGGGCCGCCCCCCCCCCCCGCGCCCCCCCCCCCCCCCCCCCCCCCCCCGGCCAACAAGCCAAAACGTTTTGATCGGC
>CAYNRD010000361.1:0-3181 GCA_964399515.1 uncultured Mycobacteriaceae bacterium
TGGCGGCGATGCTGTTCATCTTCCTGTTGGTGGTGGCCCTGGGCCCCGGCTAGGCGCCGCCGGGCCGGCCCTGGCGCGGTGTTACCGGGACACCACCATGTTCAACGGGCAGAGGCGCCATGTCCTGCCGCCCGCGGTCGCGGGGGCGGCGCGCCGACGGGCGACCCGGACCTCCGGATGCCGGTTCGGGGTTACGGTGCCGCCCCACCCTTAGCTGCTTCCAGCACCGCTTCCACATGGCCCGGCACCTTCACCTTGCGCCAGGCGGCGGTGATGGTGCCGTCGGGGCCGATCAAGAAGGTCGAGCGTTCGATGCCCATATAGGTCTTGCCGTACATCTTCTTCTCGGCCCAGCAGCCGAAGCGTTCGGTGACGTCCGACCCCTCGTCCGAGGCCAAATCGAAGCTCAGCCCGTATTTCTCCCGGAACTTGTCCAGCTTGGCGACCGGATCCTTGGACAGGCCGACGATGGCGCAGCCGGCGGCCTCGAACGCCGCCAGATGCTCCTGGAAGGCCAGGGCCTGCTTGGTGCAGCCAGAGGTATCGGCCTTGGGGTAGAAATACACCACCACCTGCCGGCCCTGGTGATCGGCCAGGCTGACCTGTTTGCCGCCGGAGGCCGGCAGGGTGAAGTCTGGGGCGGGCGCGCCGGTCTCAACCGCCATCGCTGATCTCCGAACTCGTTGGGAAAGCGGGGCTTTCCTGGGCATCTTCCGGCAACATAGCGGCCCCCCGGTCCATGACAAGGGCTTGGAATCGGGCCCGGGATGCGGCCAGGGTGCGGTCCAGATGGGCTTCGAAGCCGGGAAAATCCGCCGCCGCGCGCCCGTACCCCGCGATGCGCATCAGCCCGGTGAGTGCCGCCGCCCCGGCGGTCGCCGGGTCGAAGCCCGCCCGGTTGGTCAGGCGCAGATATTGCTGCACAGCGTGGGCCAGGTCGAGTGCGGTGGCGAGGTCCCGGTGGCTGTCCGGGTCTAGCGCGCCGGCCTCTTGCAGCCGGTCCAGCGCCGCCCGGGTGCCGACCGACAGCACCTCGGGATGGTCGGCGGCCGTGATCAGCTGCAATGCCTGGGCGGTGAATTCGATGTCGACCAGCCCCCCTTCGCGGTACTTCATGTCCCACGGCCCCTGGGGCGGGTGGTTTTGGCTGATGCGCTGGCGCATCGCCGCCACGCCGGCCATCACCGGGCCGGGGTCGCGGCGGGTGGTCAGCACGGCCCGGATCACCGTGTCGATCCGCGCCTTGAGCGCGTCCGGCCCGGCGATCACCCGGGCCCGGGTCAGGGCCATGTGCTCCCACAGCCAGGCGTCCTCGGCCTGGTAGCGGGCGAAGGCCTCCAGGCTGACCGCCGGCGGGCCCTGATTGCCCGATGGCCGCAGGCGCATGTCGATCTCATACAACGCCCCTTCCCGGGTCGGCACCGTGGCGGCCGAGATCAGCCGCTGCATCAGCCGGGCGTAGTAATGGTTGCGGGCCAGGGGCCGGTCGCCGGTTGATTGGGTGGCGTCCGGGTCGGGCGGCGCGTGCACCATGATCAGGTCCAGGTCGGAGCCGATCGACATCTCCCGGCTGCCCAGCTTGCCCAGGCCCAGGATGGCCAGGCCCGGCCCGCCGAAATCCCCGTGCTTTTGGGCGAAATCCGCCTCCACCGCCGCCAGCAGCGCTGCCAGGCCCCGGTCGGCGACCGCGGTCAGGAAATCGGCGCAGGCCGCGGGCGGGGAGATCGCGCGCAGGATGTGGCAGCCGACCCGGAACCGGCAGTCATGGGTCCAGCGCCGGACATGGTCGAGCGTATCCTCGAAATCCCGGGCCAGGCTCAGCTCGGTCGCCAGGGACGCGGCGGTCTGGCCCGGGTCCAGTCTTTGGAAGAAGTCCGGCGCCAGCACCGCCTCCAGGGCTTCGGGCCGGTCGGCGAAATGGCCGGCCAGGCTTTGGGACGTGCCCATGATCTCGGCGACCAGGGCCAGGATTGATGGGTTGCTGTGGAACAGGCTGAACAATTGGATGCCGGCGGGCAGGCGCGACAGGAACTCATCGAACCGGGCCAGGGCCGTGTCGGGGTCCGGGGTCGCCCCCAGGGCCTGGATCAGCGCCGGCAGCACCCGATCGATCAGGCCCCGCGCCCGTTCGCTGCGCAGGGCCCGATACCGGCCCGAACGCCAGGCCCGCACCCGCTCGGCGACCCGTTCCGGTGCCTGGAACCCCGTCGCCGCCAGATGCGCCAACTGGTCCGGTGCGGTATCGACCGCGTCGATCGCCAGCGCGTCCCGCTCCCCCGACGCGGCCTGTCCGGCGCCGGTCAAGGCGGCCTCCTGGGCTTGGAACAGCACGGCGTAGTGCTGCTCCACCCGGGTCAGGATCGGCTCCAGATGGCGGGCCAGGGCCGTGCCATCGGCGAAACCGGCGAAGCGGGCATACCGGTCCAGCTCCGCCGTGGTCTTGGGCAGGGTTTGGGTCTGGTGGTCGTCCAGCATCTGCAGCCGGTGTTCCAGCCGGCGCAACTCCCGATAATCGGTGCGCAGGTCGGCGGCGGTCTGGGTCGTGGTTCGGCCGTGGCGGGCCAGGGCGTCCAGGGCCGCTTCGGTCCGGGCCTGGCGCAAATCCGGCTGCCGGCCGCCGAACACCAGCTGCTGGGTCTGGGCGAAGAATTCGATCTCCCGAATGCCGCCCCGGCCCAACTTGATGTCGTGGCCCGAGACCGCGATGGCGTCATGGCCCTTATGGGCGTGGATGCGGCGCTTGATCAGGTGGATTTCCCTCAGCGCCGCGAAGTCCAAATTCCGGCGCCAAACGAACGGGCGCAGATACTCCAGGAACGCCCGGCCCCGGGCCCGGTCGCCCGCGATCGGCCGGGCCTTGATCATCGCCGCCCGCTCCCAGGTTTGGGCCAGGCTGGCGTAATAGCTTTCCGCACCGTCGATCGCGACCGCCAGGGGCGTGACACCCGGGTCCGGGCGCAGGCGCAGATCGGTCCGGAACACATAGCCGTCGGCGGTGCGCTCCTCCAGGATCCGGACCAGCTCCCGCGTCATGCGGGCGAACTGCCGGTCGATGCCGTCCGGCTTCGGCGCCGTGACCGCCCCCCGGTCGAACAGCACGATCAGGTCGATATCGCTGGAATAGTTCAGCTCCCCGGGACCCAGCTTGCCCATGGCCAGGATCACAAAGCCCGAGCCCGCT
>CAYNRD010000362.1:0-3168 GCA_964399515.1 uncultured Mycobacteriaceae bacterium
CGCTTGATGATGTCCATGGCCGCCCTGCCGGCCGCCGGCTGGACGCCGGCGCCGTTCCATTCGCAGGCGCGATCATAGGCGGGCCGTTCGCACCCGCACCAGCGAAATCAAAGGGTGCGCTTGCGCAACCGCGCGGTCCGGCGCCATGATCGCACAGACCCGTCTTCAAGGCCCCACCATGGATCATCCCTTGCCGCCGCCCGCCGACGCCCAGTCGGACGTCACGGCGTTTTTGCACGCCAACCCGGACATCAAGCAGATCGACGTGCTGATCTGCGACAATTGCGGGGTGTTGCGCGGCAAGAAGATCCCGGTCCAGCGGTTGGAGAAACTGTACACCGAGGGGGTGGCGTTCCCGGGCTCGGTGTTCTCGGCCAACATCGCGGGCGAGACCATCGACGAGACCGGCCTGGGCATCACCGAGGGCGATGCCGATCGACTGTGCTTTCCGATCCCGAACACGCTGGACACCGTCCCCTGGGCGACCCGCCCCACCGGCCAGGTGATGATCGAGATGCGGGACCTGGACGGGGTGACGCCGTTCTGGGCCTCGCCGCGCACGGTGCTGCAGGGCGTGGTCGATCAGTACAAACGGATCGGCCTGACCCCGGTGACCGCCATCGAGCTGGAATTCTACCTGGTCGACCGCACCCGCGGCCATGACGGCCTGCCCCAGCCGCCGCTGTCGCCGCTGACCGGCCGGCGCCAATCCACCACCCAGGTCTACGGCATCGATGAGCTGTATGACTTCGACGGGCTCCTGGCGGAGATTTACGACGCCTGCCGGGCCCAGGAGATCCCGGTGGACAGCGTGGTGTCGGAATTCGCCCCCGGCCAGTACGAGATCAACCTGCACCACGTGGCCGACCCCGTGGAGGCGTGCGACGACGCCGTTCTGCTGAAACGGGCGGTGAAGTCGGTCGCGATCAAACACGGCATCGAGGCCACCTTCATGGCCAAGCCCTATCCGGAACAGGCCGGCTGCGGCATGCACATCCATCTGTCCCTGGTGGATGGGCACGGCCAGAACGTGTTTTCGGACCCAAGCCCGGAAGGGTCCGCAACCCTGGGCCACGCCATCGGCGGCATGGCGGCGACCATGGCCGAGGGCATCGGGCTGTTCGCCCAGAACCAGAACGCCTATCGGCGCTTCCAGCGCAACTCCTTCGCGCCGCACGCGCCGACCTGGGCGGTCAACAACCGCTCGTCCGCGTTGCGCGTGCCGGCGGGCAAGCCCAAGGACCGACGGGTGGAACACCGGGTCGCGGGCGCGGACGCCAACCCCTATCTGGTCATGGCGGCCGCGATCGCGGGCGCCCATTACGGCATCACCGAACAGATCCCGCCGGGCCCGCCGGTGACCGGCAACGCCTACGATCTGGAGGATCTGCCCCAGCAGTTCACCTCAAGCTGGATCAAGGCCTTGGATATGCTGGAGGATTCCACCGTCTTGCGCCGCTATCTGGGCGACCGGTTCCTGGACACCTATATCACCCTGAAGCGGGTGGAGCGGGACCAGTTCTTCTCCCAAATCACGCCGTTGGAATACGAGCTTTACCTGCACAAGGTCTGACCGCCGTGCTGGGCCTGACCGAACCGGATCCGCGCAGCTATTACGCCGCCACCGCCCATGACCACCCCGGCCACCCCCGGCTGGAGGGGGATCGGTCCGCCGATGTGCTGGTGGTGGGCGGCGGCTATACGGGCCTTTCCACCGCGCTCGCGCTGCGGGAGCGGGGCTATTCCGTGATCCTGGTGGAGGCGCGGCGGATCGGCTGGGGGGCATCGGGCCGCAATGGCGGCCAGGCCCAGCGCGGATACAATATGGGCCTGGGCGACATCAAGGCCCTGGCCGGCATCGAGGTGGCGCGGACCGCGGCCGACCTGGAGCGGGAGGCGCGCCGGCTGCTGGCCGACCGCGTCGAACGGCACCAGATCGCCTGTGACCTGAAATGGGGCCTGGCCCATTGCGCGGTCAAACCCCGTCAGGTGCGGGAATTGCGCCGGGAGGTGGCCGAGCTGGCCGAGTGGGGCGAGCGGGACGTCCAATTCCTGGACCGGGACGCGCTGGCGGCCAAGGTCACCTCGCCCCGCTATCTGGCCGGGGTTTACGATCCGGGGTCGGGCCATCTGCACCCGTTGAACTATGCCCTGGGCCTGGCCCGGGCCGCGCGCAATGCCGGGGCCGAGATCTTCGAGGCAAGCCCCGTAAACCACCTGGAGGTCGAAACCGTGAACGGCAGCCGCCGGGTGGCCGCCAAGACCCCGCAGGGCCAAGTCACCGCCCGCTACGCGGCCCTGGCCGGCAACGCCTATCTGCAGCCGGAGCTGTCCCGCGCCGTGCGCCGCCAGATCGTGCCGAAGGTCATGCCGGTCGGCACTTACATCATCGCCACCGAACCGCTGACCGACCAGCGCGTGGCCGAGACCCTTCCCGCCGACATCGCGGTCTCGGACCTGAATTTCGTGCTGAATTACTATCGCCTGTCCGCGGACAAACGCATGCTGTTCGGTGGGCGGGTGTCCTATCACCCCAAGCTGGAGGCGGCCAGCGCCAAGGGCGGGCTGGCCCGGACCATGCGCCACGTCTTCCCAAGCCTGGCCGGCACAAAGGTGGATTACTTCTGGGCCGGTCATGTGGCGATCACCCAGAACCGCCTGCCCGATTTCGGCTGGCTGACGCCGGAGATCGTCTACGCCCAGGGCTTTTCCGGCCACGGCGTGGTGCTGACCGGCATCGCCGGCCAACTGATGGCCGAAGCGCTGGCCGGCAGCGCGGAACGCTTCGATGTCATGGCAAGAATCCCCCACCGCGCCTTCCCCGGCGGCCGCGCCTTGCGCACGCCGTTGCTGGTGCTGGCCATGTGTTATTTCCGACTGCGGGACTGGCTGTAGAGGCGCGCGCCCGGGGCGCTCAGGGTCCCTTTGGGGGTGCTGGATCCGGGTGCGGCCTCAGCTCACCTCGCCCGGGGCGCTGACTGGGTCCAACACCTCGAAGGCGTCGCCGGCCCAGACGATGCAGGTCTCGCCCTGGGGGGAGGTCACCAGCATGGTCCAATTGCCGTCCGGCCCGGCCAGGATCTCAACCACATGGCCGCGCGCATCTAGGCCCATGGCGACCGGCTGTTCGGAGAACACCTCCTTCAGCCGGGCCAGGAAGCTGTCCCG
>CAYNRD010000363.1:0-3161 GCA_964399515.1 uncultured Mycobacteriaceae bacterium
GCATGGACATCTCCCTCTACGAGGTTGACGAGGCGGTGAACCGCATCCGGGACGAGGTCGACCCCGACGCCAACATCATCTTCGGCTCCACCTTCGACGAAACCTTGGAAGGCCGCATCCGCATGTCGGTGGTGGCGACCGGCATCGCCGCCGAGGACGAGGTGATCCAGCCCCGGGTCCAGGGCGCCAATCTGCACGTGGTGTCCAACACCGGCGTCGGCCCGGCACCGGCAGCCGCCGCCCGCGGCGAGGCCCGGCCCGCCACCCTGAGCGCCACCGAGCGGACCGCGATCAACGCCCAGGGCCTGTTCCCCCAAACCCACGGCACAACGGGCCACGCCCAGCCCGCATCCGCGCACATGGCCGTGCACGGCAACGCGGCCCTGAACATCGACCCCGCGGCCGAGGAGGCGCCCGCCGAAGCCGTATTCGCGGACGCGGACGCGGCCGCCGAAGCAGACGCTATGGACCTGACCGAGGCCATGCGGGTCGAGACCACCCCGCCGAGCCACGCCCCGAGCCCGGCCCAGCCGGCCCGGGCGGACGCGCCGTTCATCCCGCCCAAGCCGGCCGAGGCCCCGTCCCGCCCGGCCCAGGCCCAGCCCGGCGCCCGCACGGCCCCGGACCCGTTTCGGGAAGCGGAGCTGCTGAACGCGGGTCCCCGCGCCCAGGATCCGGCCAAGCGCAAGCCCGGCAGCCTGTTCCGGCGGGTGACCGGCCTGTTGGGCACGGACGAGGCCAGCGTGACCCCCGGCGCGCCGCCGGCGGCGCAAGCCTCGCCGACCACGCACGCCAAACCGGCGGCGCCCAAGCCGGCCCAGCCCGGCCCCGTCGCCCAACCGGCACCCCAGCCCCGTCTGGCGATCGACCTGGGCCACAAGAAGCCGCTGCCCCGGCACGAGGATGAGGCGCTGGAAATCCCCGCCTTCCTGCGCCGGCAGGCCAACTGAGCCGGGAGGGTGATCCTGCTCCGCGTTTGACTGGATCGGCGTGCCGTCCCGCCCGATGGCACGCCGTCTTTTTTGGCCGACTCGTGGCGGCGGGCGGTGGGCCCTGGGTGGGCGCCGGGCCGGCAGCCCCATGGGGAAACGGTTGATGTTATTGAAACCTTTAGGAAATTTTCGTAACAGACCGAAACAAAGAGTGACTTGTTCGCGCCGCAGCAAAGCCCTAATCCTCATCCGCATTCGGGATCAGGGCCGTGTGGAACCCACGGGGCGGTCAGGTAACGAATAAAGTATAGTGCTCACTCTGTTTTGGGCATGGCTGGAACTTCTCGAACCGTGACAGGGCACTTGCCGGTTTTCTTGGGCGCCGCGATTTGGCCCATGCCCAAGACGGCGGAGTGTTCGGGGGCTTCAACAAGAACAGGACCATCATGTCTGCACCTTTGGAATCCGTCGCCCAAAAGACCCTGAGGACCTCGATCGAGTGCTGCGGCATCGGCCTGCATTCGGGCCTGCCGGTGAACCTGGTCCTGCGGCCGGGGGCGATCAATCAGGGCATCGTGTTCAAGCGGGTCGATCTGGCGGGTGCTGACGCGCTGATCCCGGCCCGCTGGGACCATGTGGTCGATACCCGCCTGTGCACCGTGATCGGCAACGCCGCCGGTGCCACGGTCGGCACCATCGAACACCTGATGGCGGCCCTGCGCGGCGCCGGCATCGACAACGCCACCATCGAGGTCGATCGGGCGGAAGTGCCGATCATGGACGGCTCGGCCCAGCCGTTCAGCTTCCTGATCGAATGCGCCGGCACGCTCAGCCAGGCCGCCAGCCGGTCGATGATCCGCATCCTGCAGCCGGTCGAGATCCGCGACGGGGACGCCAGCGCCCGGCTGGAGCCCGATTGCGGGTTCAGCTTCGAAATGGCGATCGACTTCCCGGAGCCGATCGGCGCCCAGTCCGGCGGTATCCGGCTGGGGCATGACAATTTCCGCACCGATCTGGCCCGGGCCCGGACCTTCGGCTTTCTGGCCTGGGTGGAGGAGTTGCGGCGGCTGGGCCTGGCCAAGGGCGGCTCCTTGGACAACGCCATCGTCGTCTCCGGCGACGGCGTGGTGAATGCGGGCGGCCTGCGCTACACGGATGAATTCGTCCGTCACAAGCTGCTGGACGCGATCGGGGATTTGTACCTGGCCGAAGCGCCGATCCTGGGCCGATTCATCGGCCACAAATCCGGCCATGCGTTAAACAACATGCTGTTGCGCGCGTTGTTTGAAAACGATGATGCCTGGTGCTACGACACTGTTGGCAGCCAGGAGGATCACATGACCCGCTACCGGGGCATGGTGTCCGCCAGCCAAGCCATCACGCAAGTGGCGGTCTAGGCCTCTGTCCCGCCCCCCGGTTGTGTGTGTCGGCCTTTGGAGTGAGTGACGAAATGACGGGTATTGCCCCGCGTGAGACTTCGCCCGCCGGGCGGCGGCCGGTCCTGGCCTTCGGCCTGCTGGTGGCGGCCTTGGGTCTTGCCGCCTGCGGCACCAACCGTGAAGCCCTGCCCGAATCGGTGGCCGCCGAGCCAAGCCCGATCTCCCTGGAGGAACGGCAAGAGACCGTGCCCGACCTGTTGGCGCTGGAAGCGGAACGGGCCGCCGAACGGCGCATCCCGGGCGAGCGCTCGCCGGAAGAGCTGTATCTGCTGGCCCGCCACCAGTTGACCCATGACGCGTTCGACGCCGCCGCCCAGCAATTCGACGACATCGAGCGGCTGCACCCCTATTCGGTCTGGGCGACCCGCGGCCAGTTGATGGCCGCGTATGCCAATTACGAGCAGCAGAACTACGACCAGGTGACCGCGATCACCAACCGGTTCATCAGCCTGCATCCGGGCAATCCGGAAATCTCCTACGCCTATTACCTGCGCGCCCTGGCCTTCTATGACCGGATTTCCGATGTCGGCCGCGACCAAGGCTTCACCCTGGCCGCCCTGGACGCCTTGGCCGAGGTCAACCGCCGGTTCCCCGGCACCGCCTACGCCCGGGACGCGCGGCTGAAGATCGACCTGACCTTGGACCAGCTGGCTGGCAAGGACATGACCGTGGGCCGGTTCTACCTGCGCCAGGGCCATTTCAACGCCGCCATCAACCGGTTCCGCACCGTGGTCACCCGGTACCAGACCACCTCCCACGCGCCTGAAGCCCTGCACCGCCTGACCGAGGC
>CAYNRD010000364.1:0-3158 GCA_964399515.1 uncultured Mycobacteriaceae bacterium
ACCGTCGTAGCGGCTCGTTTCCGTGACGGTCACCGTTTCGCCCGTTTCGGGGTCGGTGTATTCGGTCACAGGATGCGGTTCTGCGTTTTCGGGGGTCAGTTGTTGCGGGTCAGGCACAAAAACATCGATCAAGTAGCGACCCTTTGGCAGCAGATGACGCCGCACCATTGTGAAGTGACCTTCGATGTCTTCGCGGGTGTGTAGATGCCCGATGGTGTTGTTCGGCAGGAAGATGGCATCGAAACCATCCGGGACCTCGCCGGCCACGAACGGGTCACCTGCGCCCGCAAAAAAACATTGGATTGTCTGCGTTGAGCCTGTACGGTGCGATGGCAAGTGAATGAAATCCAAGGTTTTTTTGAATTGTGACAACCTCTGGAGGTTGGCTTGCAAAGGGGCCCCGGCCCGGGTGGCGGGGCACAAATGGCGGAAATGGGGCGCTTTTTCTTTTACAAGGGGCGGCACCAGCCGTTATGTAGCGCCGGCCCGGATGTCGCCCCATGGCGGTCGGGGCCAGGGGTGGGTCCGATGGGGTGACCGGGTTGGCATGACCGATCATCGTCACAATCTCGGCCGCCACGGCCGATCTGGATGGGGCACCGAACCGGTGCCGTTGCCCTCCCGGGCCAGATCGGAAGCCCGCGCTCCGGCGGGGTTAGCACCGAGGATCCGCGGTTCCGGGGATCAGGGGCGGGCACGAACAGCAAAGATCGCGGTTGGGGGCACGTGCCCCTTGCCATTGGGCTGAGCGGCGCGGCCGGCGGCCGGAGAGACATCCGGCGGATCGGCGGCGACACGGGATAAGAAAGCGACGGAAGCATGCGAAACGGTCCAAACCAGCGTCGTTCGCGCCGCAATTCCAACAGTGGCGGCACCAGCGGCAACCAACGCCGCACCAATACGCCGAACCGCAATCAATCCTTCGATTCCAACGGGCCGGATGTGCGGATCCGGGGCAATGCCTTCCAGGTCAGTGAAAAGTACCTGGCCTTGGGGCGGGACGCGGCCGCGGCCGGTGACCGGGTGCTGGCCGAAAACTATTACCAGCACGCCGAGCACTACCTGCGAATCATCAATGCCTGGAATGAGCAGGCCGAGGAAAGCCGTCGCGAACAGCAGGAGCGCCGCACCCAGCGTTACCAAAACGGCCAGGACCGCTCCGCCGATGACGGCGGTGACGAGGCGGATGGGGCCGAGGCGGTGGTCGAACGCCGGGGGCCGCCGCCGGCACCGGCCAATGGCGCCGAGGGTGACGATGGCCATGTGAACGGCTACTCCGTGCTGGGCGACGACCCGCGGGAGGAGGCGGGCTCCGGCCAGCCGCAGATCCGCACCATCGAGATTTCGGAGTCCAACGCCGATGGGGACGGGGATGAGCCCGCCCAGGCCGCCGAGCCCGCACCGCGGCCGCGCCGCCGCGCCACCCGCCGGCGCACCCAGTCCGGTGCCGCCGCCAGCGACGATGGTGCGTCGGCCAACCAGGACACCGCCCCCCCGGGCGAGTGATCCCAGGTCTGGTTCCGGGGACAGGACATGGTCCCCTGAATCAGCTTGAGTGCGGTCAGGCCAGGATGACGGAGGCGCCTTCGGTGATGTGGCCGGGCGTCACAACCCGGGCATACACCCCGCAACTGGCCTCTCCGAAGCCTTGGACCAGGGCCTTCATCACGTTCAGGTCCCGTTTGCCGGTGCCGGGTTCGACATTGATCGCGGCACAGCGGCCGATGCGCTCCTCGACCTGCAGGATCGCGTCGCCGATCCGGATGCGCTGGCCGACCCAGCCGAACTCCTGCCAGGGCGCCTCGGTCCGGACGTACAGATTGCCCCGGAAGCGGGCCGGGTCCACCGGCTGGCGGGTCACCCGCTCGACATCGGCCAGGCTGGTCAGGTTGATGATCGACAGCCAGTCGGGCTCGATGTCCGACAGGCTGGTACCCGGGACCTCCACGATCCTCAATTTGCCCCGGGTGTCGTCCTGGCCCAGATAGGCGCCCAGGAATTGGGTGATCAGGTCCCGGCCCACCGGTGTGGTCAGGGTGCCCTTGGCCACCGGCTTTCCGTCCCGGGTCAGGGTCAGGGTGGCGGTCGCGGTGTCCCATTCGGTGCCCAGGCTGCCCAGCTTGGCGTTCGCCATCAGGTTCAGGAACTGGCGCTTGTCCATCCAGTGCGGGTCGGTGCCGTCGAACCGGCTGGCGCCATGGGTGACCGCGAAGCGCCGGTCGTCCGGCAGGGCGGCGTCGGGCGCCAGGGCGGCCTGGGCCAGGGCCGTGCCCGGCAGGCTCTTGACCGGATAGGTGATGATGGCGACGAGATGGCTGGTCATGGCCGAACTGTTTCCAGCCCGCGCCAAGACTGTCAATCGGGACGGGCGGCATGGCCGCATCGCACCCTTGAAAGGGGCTGGCCCGCGGGCCACCTGCAAAGCTCAGCTCTCGCGGCCGTGATCGCACATCGGTGGATCGGCGGTGGCGGCCCGGCCGCTTTCGGGGCGGGCGCCCGGCTCATGCGGCGGAGAGCGGGACACAGGAGCCGTCACCCATGGATTTCGAAAAGTTCACCGACCGCGCCAAGGGCCTGATCCAAAACGCCCAGACCCTGGCCCTGCGCGAAGGCCACCAGCAGTTGACGCCCGAACACCTGTTGAAGGTGCTGCTGGATGATCCCGAAGGCCTGGCCGCGAACCTGATCCGCAAGGCCGGCGGCGACCCGGACCAAGCCTTGGTCCAGACTGAGGCGGCCCTGGGCACCCGGCCCAAGGTGGACGGGCCCGGTGCGGGCCAGCTGTACGTGGTGCGGGACTTCGCCCGAATCCTCGACCAGGCCCGGGAGTTGGCCCAGAAGACCAAGGACCAGTACGTGACCGCCGAGCGGCTGCTGCAGGCGCTGAGCATGGTCCAGGGCACGCCCGCGCACAAATGCCTGGCCGATGTCGGCGTGACCCCCCAGGGCCTGAACCAGGCGATCGAGGACTTGCGCCAGGGCCGTACCGCCGACACCGCCCAGGCCGAACAGGGCTATGACGCGCTGAAGCGCTATGCCCGCGACCTGACCGAAGCCGCCCGGGACGGCAAGCTGGACCCGGTGATCGGCCGGGACGAGGAGATCCGCCGCACCATCCAGGTGCTGTGCCGTCGGACCAAGAACAACCCGGTGCTGAT
>CAYNRD010000365.1:0-1576 GCA_964399515.1 uncultured Mycobacteriaceae bacterium
GTCCGCGGCTACCGGCGCCTGGTTCAGTATGGCCAGTAGCATGGGCCATGGTTGGGGGGGGCGGTCGTTCGGTTTCGGGGCGGGGCGGGGCGAGGGCATCGGACCTTTCGCAGAGAATCGTTTTCGGTGGCCGAGGGACAGTAATGCACGCGCGCCCGGATCGGAAATCATCCGGTGCCGGTCAGCAGCTTGCCCAGCCCCGAATGGATCTGGGGCGTCCCCGCCAAAACGCTGGGCCCATAAAGCGGGTCCTTGCCGCCGCCGATTTCGGAGACGAAGCCGCCGGCCTCCCGCACCAGCACCAAGCCGGCGGCGGTGTCCCACGGCTTCAGCCCCCATTCCCAGAACCCGTCAAAGCGCCCGGCGGCCACATAGGCCAAGTCCAAGGCCGCGGCGCCGAAGCGGCGGATGCCGGCCACCTCGGGGATCACCCGGGCCGCCTCGGCACAGAACCGCTCCGGATCGCCATGGCCCTTGAACGGGGTGCCGGTGGCGATCAGGCTGTCGCCCAGCGCCTTGCGGCTGGACACCCGCAGGCGCCGATCGTTCAGATAGCTGCCCTGGTTCTTTTCCGCCCAGAACATCTCGTCGGTCACCGGGTTGAACACCACGCCGGCGATGATCTCGCCAAACTGTTCAACCGCGATCGAAATGGCGAAATGGGGCAGGGAGTGCAGAAAATTGCTGGTGCCGTCCAACGGGTCGATGATCCACCGCTTGTCCGGCTCCTGGCCCGGGATGGCGCCGGCTTCCTCCATCAGGAAGCCGAATTTCGGCCGGGCCTTGGCCAGTTCCACCCGCAGCGTGTCCTCGGTGCGGGTGTCGGCGGCGGATACGAAATCAGCGGGACCCTTGCGGCTGACCTGCAGGTTTTCGACTTCGCCGAAGTCACGCGCCAGGGATCGGCCGGCCTTGATGGCGGCCCGGGTCATCACCGTGATCAGGGGGGATTTGGTGGCCATGCGCGCGGGCGCCTTTCGTGACGCGGCTGGCCTAGTCCTTCGCCCGTTCCACGTAGGAGCGGTCCTGGGTGTTGACCACGATGCGGGTGCCGGACTGGATGTGCGGCGGGACCATCACCCGGACGCCATTTTCCAGCACGCCCGGCTTGTAGGAGGAAGATTGGGTCTGGCCCTTGACCACGGGATCGGCCTCGACCAGGTCCATAGTCACGGTCTTGGGCAATTCGGCTGAGATGGGCGACCCCTCATGGACCAGCACCGTGCAGATCATGCCCTCCTGCAGGAACACGTGCGGGTCGCCGATCTGTTCGGACGTGATCACGAACTGCTCGAAGCTTTCATTATCCATGAAGGTGTGGTTTTCCCCTTCTGAGAATAGGTACTGCATCTCCAGCTCATCCATCCGGGCCCGTTCGACGTTTTCCTGGGTCCGCCAGCGGTTCTGGGTTTTGTTGCCGGTGCGCAGGTCCTTCATCTCAACCTGGATCACCGCGTTGCCCTTGCCGGGCTGGATCAGGTCGATCTTGGTGACCAGCATCAGTTTGCCCTCATAATCCACGAAAAAGCCGGGCCGGATCACAATGGCGTTGATTTTAATGGGCGATAACCGCGCG
>CAYNRD010000365.1:1586-3154 GCA_964399515.1 uncultured Mycobacteriaceae bacterium
GGGGGCGGGGCGGTGCCGTAGCACCGAAGTCGATCGGGGCGGGCGGAGGGCGGGCCGGGTGCGCGCACCCGGCCGGGCGGGCGTCCCTGTACCAAGAAGCCCTTGGCCTGGCAAGCGAACGCCCCGGGAGGCCCATGTGACCCCGCCCTGGCGGCCGGACCGCTTCGCCCGGCGGCGCCCCCATCTGGCGGCCCGGGGCCGGGCGGTGAATGCATGCCGGCGGGTGTTCGCCAGCCGCGGCTTCACCGAGGTCGAAACCCCGGCCCTGCAGGTGTCCCCGGGCCTGGAGCCCCATTTGATGGCGTTCGAGACCCGCATCCAGGATTTGAACCCCGCCGGCCAGCGGCCGCTTTACCTGCACACCTCCCCCGAATTCGCCATGAAGAAGCTGCTGGCCGCGGGCCTGCCTCGGATCTGGCAGATGGCGCGGGTGTTCCGGAACGGGGAGCGTTCGGCGACCCACCATCCGGAATTCACCATGGTGGAATGGTACCGGGCCGGGGACGGCTATCAGACCCTGATCGGGGATTGCCAGGCCCTGGTCCGGGCCGTGGCCACCGCCTGCGGCGGCGGGCCGCTGACCTGGCAGGGCCGGCGGTGCGACCCGTTCGGCGACTGGCTGGTGCTCAGCGTCTCCGACGCGTTCCTGGAATATGCCGGCTTCGACCCCCTGCGCACCATCGCCGAGGACGGCACGCCCGACCGGGACATCCTGGCCATGGTCGCCGAGCCCCTGGGCATCCAGACCGACCGCTTCCCCGATTGGGACGGGCTGTTCTTCGAAATCATGCTGGGCCATGTCGAGCCCCATCTGGGCGAGGGCCGGCCGGTGGTGCTGATCGACTATCCCGTGCACATGGCCGCCCTGTCCCGGCCCAACCCGGCGGCACCGGAGCTTGCCGAACGGTTCGAGATCTATATTTGTGGCATGGAGCTGGCCAACGCCTTCGGGGAGTTGGCCGACGCCGAGGAGCAAGCGCGCCGCTTTCGCGCCGACATGGCCGAAAAGCGCCGCCTTTACGGGATTGAATACCCCATCGACGGCGATTTCCTGGACGCCCTGCGCCACGGCCTGCCCGAATCCGCCGGCATCGCGCTGGGCTTCGACCGGTTGGTGATGCTGGCCACCGGTGCCGCGCGGATCGACGATGTATTGTGGCTGCCGGTGGCCGATGCGCCGTGACCTTGGCGGCTCAGACAGTTGGAAAGACGATTTGTGACCGAGACCCCCGTTTTCAATCAATTCGAACTGCCCATGGCGGGCCCGTTCGCCGACCGTCCCGGCGATTTGCACGTGGACTCCCGGCTGTTCCTGTCCACCGCCGAGGGCTGGTGGCTGGGCCGGGGGCTGAAGCCCGCACCGGAGCTGACGCCCGAGCAACTGCGCCAAGCCTTCCTGGACTTCGCCGCCGCCTATGGCGGGCCTGTTCCCGAGGGGGTCGATGTCATCGACACGGACTTTCCCAACCAGACCGGGCGGTTGAAGGCCAAGGTGTTCCGGCCCCAGTCCGACGGTCGGCCCCCGGCCGAGGGTCGGCCCCCGGCCGAGGGTCGGCCCCCGGCCGAGG
>CAYNRD010000366.1:0-3132 GCA_964399515.1 uncultured Mycobacteriaceae bacterium
CGGTGCCCTGAACCAGCTCGTACTACTTGTTGACATAGGCGGCATGGTGCTTGGCGTGGAGGAAATCCAGGGTCTCCGCCGACATCACGGGCGCCAGCGCGTCCTTGGCATAGGGCAGATCGGGCAGGGTGAAAGCCATCGGAAAATGCCTCCCTTCAGGGGGTTGGTGTGGTCTGGCAGACACATAATCGGGCCACGGGCGGTTGTGAAGGCCCGATCCCCGATGCAGGAAAAACGTCCATGACCCAGCCTCCGTTCCAACCCGACCCGGCCCATGCCTGCGCCGCGCTGGTGCGCCGCCACGACCCCGAGCGGCATTGGCTGGCCATGCTGGCGCCGGAGCCGGGCCGGGCGGCGCTGATGGCGCTGTTCGCGCTGAACCATGAACTGGCCAAGACCCGGGAGGTGGTGTCGGAAGCGCTGCTGGGCCAGATTCGCCTGCAATGGTGGCGGGACAGCCTGGACGGCCTCTATGCCGGCAGCCCCCGCCGGCATGAGGTGATCGACGCCTTGGCGTCGGCGATCGCCGCCCATGGGTTGCCGAAACCGGCGCTGGTCGGCCTGGTCGATGCGCGGGAGCAGGACTTGGCCGAAACCGCCCCCGCCGACCTGGCGGCACTGCTGGGCTATTGCCGGGAGACGGGCGGCCAGCTGTTCGGCCTGGGCGGGCTGTGCCTGGGCGTGCGCGACGGGGCCACGGCGGAGGCTTTGGTCCGGGTCGGCACCGCCTGGGCGTTGATCGGCCTGATCCGGGCGATCCCCTTCCATGCCAGCCAGCGGCGGGTGTTCCTGCCCACGGCGGTGGTCGAGCGGGTCGCGGCCGATCTGGGCCAGGTGTTCGAGATGCGGCCCCATGACGGGCTGGCCCGGGCGGTCGCGGCCCTGGCCGCCGAGGCCGAAGACCTGATCGCCCGCGCCCGCGCCACGCCGGGTGCCGACCGGACCCGCGGCCTGCCGATATTGCTCGGGGCCCGGCTGCTGGACGGGCATCTGAGGCGCTTGAACCGGGCCGGCTGCGACGTGTTCGCGGGTCCGGTGCAAAACCCGCCGCCGCTGCGGGTCGCGGGGCTGGTTTGGGGCCGGGCGATCGGCCGCTACTGACCGGGGACCCGCGCGACCCCGCGCACGGTGTCGGCGCGGCCGTCCTTGGCGGAGCCGTGGCGCAGCTCCGTCGGGCCTTGCTCCAGCAACAGCCACTCCACATCGGGCAGATCGGCGCGCAGCAGATCGGCGGTGACCAGCAACTCGTCATGGGGCGGGCCGCCGACGCCGAGCATCCGGTGGGCGGGCGTGAACAGCTCGAAGATCATCAGCCCGCCCGGCTTCAGGCCGTCGGCCATGCGCCGGCGCAGGTCCGGCCGGTCGGCGGCGCTGAAATGCAAGGCCACCGACACCACGGCGTCGAACTGCGCCCTGGGCCAGGGCCAGTCGCGCAAATCGGCGCATTCGGTGCGGATCTTGACGCCCAACGCCAGGGCCCGGGACAGCGCCTTGCGCAGCCCCACCGCCGAGGCATCCACCATGGTGACATCATGGCCCTGGCCGGCCAGCCACAGGCCGTTGCGGCCCTCGCCATCGCCCGGCACCAGGACCTTGGAGCCCGGGTTCAGCCGCCAGCTTTCGTCCACCAGCAGGCGGTTCGGCTTGTCGCCGAATTTCAGTGCCGCGCCGGAATACTTCTCATCCCAGAACGGCCCGGGATCGGTGCGGGGCAGGGGGGCGGCCGCGGGGGCTTCGGGCCCACCGTCCCCGGTCACTGGGCCGCCACCGGCGCCCGGATGTCACCGACCTCGACCGTCACCACCGGATTGTTCGGATCCCGGGTCCAGCCGACCATGGAACTGTCGAACATGCGGACATCCTCCCGCCCGGCGATTTCCGACAGCGCGAACCACAGGATTGAGGCCCAATGGCCGGTGTTGCAGAAAGTGATCACCGGTGCGTCCTCGGGCACGCCATGCTCGGCCAACAGGGCCTGGAGCGCCTCGGGCGGGACCGTGTTGGACCCGTCCGCCACCACCACCCGGGCGTGCGGCACATTGACCGCACCGGGCAGGGTGCCCGCGACCCGGGCCTGGCCGTGCTTGGCCTCCCCCCGAAATTGCGCCGACGGGCGACCGTCCAGCAGCACCTGGCTTTGGTCTGCCACCACCTGGCGCACCTCGGCGGGGGTAACCAGGAATTGCTCGGTGTATTGGGCCGTGAACACTTCCGCCGGTCGGGTGATCACGCCCGGCTCCAGGGGGAAGCTCTCCCGCGTCCAGGCGGCCATGCCGCCATCCAGGATCGAGACCCGGTCGTGGCCCAAGGTGCGGAAGGTCCAATAGATCCGGGTGGCACTGCCGAAATCGGTCGAGCTTTGGCCGGCATGGACGACGACCACATGGTCGTCATTGCCAATCCCCAGGCCCCCGATCAGGTCCTCCAACGCTTCCACCGACGGCAGCATGCCGACCACGTCGTTCACCGGCTGTCGCCAGCCGTCATTGATGTAGTCGGAATAGACGGCCCCCGGGATGTGCCCGGCCTCATAGGCGTCCCGACCGCCGCCGTCGATGGCGTTGCGGACATCCAGCACCACCAGGTTCGGGTCACCCAGCCGCTCCTGCACCCACCAGGCCTCGACCAGCGGGCGGTGCCCATCGGCCTGGGCGGCCGGCGGCCAGCCCAGAAAGACAAACAGCGCCGCCGCCAGCAACATCGTCACGCGGGTCATCGCGGTCTCCTTCGTCCAAAAAACGGGTCACGCCGCCACCCGGGCGGCACCCAGCCAGGCGTCCAGATCCGCGAGCGCGCGGGAGGTGTAAGCGCGCTTGCGGTCCAGGCCCTTGATCTTGCGCTTGCCGGCGGGCACCGGCGGCGGCGGGAACAGGCCGAAATTCACATTCATCGGCTGGAAGCTGTCCGCCGCCGCGCCGCCGGTGATGTGCGCCACCAGGGCGCCCAGCGCTGTGGTCGGCGGCGGGGTGACGGGCGCCCGGCCCAGCCGTTCCGCCGCTGCCAGCCGGCCGGTGACCAGGCCCATGGCGGCGGATTCCACATAGCCTTCCACGCCGGTGACTTGGCCGGCGAAGCGCAGCCGCGGATCGGCCTTCAGCCGCATCAGCGGGTCCAGCAGCCGCGGCGAATTCA
>CAYNRD010000367.1:0-1990 GCA_964399515.1 uncultured Mycobacteriaceae bacterium
GGTCCGGGCGCCGGGGGCGGTCGAGCGCACACCCGGGAAGGGGGAGCGACTTGGTTGGGTGTGGTCAAATCCGCGGGCGCGACATTCCGGCATCCCATGCCCCGCGCGGACGCAAAAAGGGCGCCATGGCGGGCGCCCTTCTCAGGTGGGCGCGGATATAGACTCAAAAAACCCGGTTCCGCAAGGGGTCAAGCGCGGCCCAGCCGCCGCCGGCAGATCTCCAGCGCCCGGTCGAAGGCCTGATCGATGTCCAACGCCCCGGTGTCCAGATGGGCGGCGTCGGCGGCGGCGGCCATGGGCGCCGTCGCCCGGCCGGCATCGCGGGCGTCCCGGGCGCGCATGTCCTCCAGCACGGTCTCATAGCGCATATCGGGCTGGTCGCCGGCCAGGTCCCGGTGGCGGCGCCGGGCCCGCTCTTCCACAGGTGCGGTGATGAACAGCTTCACCGGCGCGTCCGGGCAGATCACCGTGCCGATGTCCCGCCCGTCCAGCACGGCACCGCCCGGCTGGGCCGCGAACCGGCGCTGCAGGTCGACCAGTGCCGCCCGCACCCGGGGCTGGGCCGCGACCTGGCTGGCGGCGACCGCCGCCCGGTCCGAGCGCAGGTCGGGATGGTCCCGCTCGGCCTCGGTCAGGGTCTCGGCGGCCTGGGCGGCGGCCTCGGGGTCGGTCGGGTCCCGGCCGGCGTCCAACAGCTTCAGCCCGACCGCCCGGTACAAGGTGCCGGTGTCCAGATAGGGCAAGCCGAAATGGGTCGCCAGGCGGCGGGCCAAGGTCCCCTTGCCCGATGCCGCGGTGCCGTCGACGGCGATGATCATGGCGTGCTCCCATCGGCCAGGGCTTCGATCGGCGGGGCCGGCGCCAGCCCCGCGATCACATCCGCAAAGCCTGGAAAGCTGGTCTGAATCGGCGCCAGATCGTCGATCTCCACCGGCGCCTTGGCGGCACAGCCCAGCACCAGGAAGCTCATGGCGATGCGGTGGTCCAGGGCCGTTTCCACCCGCGCGCCGCCCGGCACCCGGGCCGCCGCCCCGGCACCGGTCACGCTCAGCCAGTCCGGTCCGCTGGCCACGGTCACGCCGCAGGCGGCCAAGCCCGCCTGCATCAGCTGGATCCGATCGCTTTCCTTGACCCGCAGTTCGCCGACCCCGGCCATGCGGGTCTCCCCATCCGCCGCCGCCGCCGCGATGCACAGGATCGGATACTCATCGATCATGGCGGCGACGCGGGACGGCGGCACGGCAACGCCGCGCAAGGGCGCCGACCGCACCCGCACGGCGCCGATCTCCTCGCCGCCGGTCTGGCGACGGTCGGTGATCTCCAGGTCCGCCCCCATCTCCAGCAGGGTGTCGATCAGGCCGGTGCGGCGGGGGTTCAGCCCAATGCCGTCCAGCACCAGGTCACTGTCCGGCAGGATGGCGGCCAACACGATCAGGAACGCGGCCGAAGAGACATCTCCGGGCACGGTGACCGGGTCGGGGGGTGCGACCAGCACCGGCTGGCCGTCCAGGCTGATCCGGTGGCCGCCACCCTCGGCCGCCGGCACGACCTCGGTCACCACGGCGGCGCCCACGGCGCCCAGCATGGTTTCGGTGTAGTCCCGGGTCGGCGTGCGCTCGACCACCACGGTGCGCCCGGGCGTGTTCAGCCCGGCCAGCAGCACCGCCGATTTCACCTGGGCGGAGGCCACCGGCACCCGATAGGTGATCGGCACCGGCTCCGCCGCGCCCATGATGGTCAGCGGCAGGCGGGTGCCGGACCGGGCCACGAACCGGGCGCCGAATTGGCCCAGAGGCTCGGTGATCCGGGCCATGGGGCGCCGGCGCAAGGACCCGTCGCCGGTCATCACGGCGGCGAACGGGTGGGTGGCCAACAGGCCGGCCAGCAGCATCACCACAGTCCCGAGATTTGCGCCTATTGCGGCGAGGTTGAGCCCCATGCCGACGGTCATGAAGAAGAGCCCGAGCAACAGCCCCTTGAACGGCTCGAG
>CAYNRD010000367.1:2000-3090 GCA_964399515.1 uncultured Mycobacteriaceae bacterium
CGTCGGGCTCGGCCTGGCCGCCGACGCCGACGCCATCGACCCGCCAGCGCCCCGGCCCCTCCCGCTCGACGGTGACCCCCAGGCGGCCCAGGGCCGCCGCCGTGGCCAGCACATCCTCCCCCTCCAGCAGGCCGGTGATGCGGGTGGTACCCAGGCATTGACTGCCCAGCATCAGCGCCCGGTGGGATATCGATTTGTCGCCGGGCACCCGGCAGGTGCCGCGCACCGGCCCGGTGGAGCGGGCGCGGGCCGGGCGGGGCGGGGCTGTGGGTGCGGGCATGGGCGCTGGGCCTTCGGGTTTGGGCGGGTCGCGGGCCGGGATAGCACCTGATTTGGTTTTGACAAGCCGTGGCCCGCCATGGCAATCGCAGCGGTCCAACGGCGGGTGGCCCTGATCCAGACGGGCCGCGCGGGCCGATCGCCCGTACGCCGGATCGTCTGGGAGCAAGCCGTGCCGAAACCTGAGTGGGGCGTGAAGCGTATTTGCCACGCCTGCGGAACGAAATATTACGACTTCAACAACAGCCCGGTCGTGTGCCCCAATTGCGGTACGGAATTCGACCCCGAGGCGTTCTTGAAGTCCCGCCGGTCCCGGTCGACGGCCGACACCGCCAAGGCGGCGGCTCCGGCGGTGGTGGCCGCCGTGGCCCCGGACCTCGAGGAGGACACGCCCGAGGAGGCCGAGGACGAGGCGTTGGAGGCCGATGAGTTGGACGACGCCGACACCGACGCGGCCGAGGACACCGGCACCCCGATCGCAAGCGATGACGACGACGACGCCGAGGAGGAGGGTGAGTTCGCGTCCGACGAGGACGAAAGCGACGACGCCCTGTTGGAGGATGCGTCCGAATTGGGCGACGACGACATGGACGACGTGATCGAGGTCGAGGACGGCGAGGACGAGGATCGCTGACGCGGGCCGGGTGCCCCCCGGGCCGGATGGGGGCGGGTGCTTTTTTTGCTTGAAAGCGGCGGGGGCGATGAGTAGCTTCCCGCCTCCTTGAAGAACCGGGGCCGCATCCCAGGCGGCGCCGCGCGCGTGGGGCCATAGCTCAGCTGGGAGAGCGCTACAATGGCATTGTAGAGGTCA
>CAYNRD010000368.1:0-3089 GCA_964399515.1 uncultured Mycobacteriaceae bacterium
CCCTCGACCAAGCCAAACCCGCCGATCAGCCCCCCGGCCCGGTCCGCCGGCACCGGCCGAAACCGCGCCTGCGCCCAAAGGCCGCGCCGGGCCCGGCGGGCCTCGGCCTCCAGGACCAGCAGTGCCGGGGCGTGGCGCCGGTCCAAGCGGCTGGTGCGCACCCGCACCAGGCCCCGGCACACCAAATCCGCCTGCACCCAGGCGCCGGTGGCATCGAACAGGTGGCATCGGGCCTGGCCGTACCGGTCCACGCCCAGGCAGTCCAGGCCGGCTTGGCCACCCGCCAGCAGTGCTGTCAGGCGCGCCCGCGCCCGCCCGTCATGGGGCGGCACTTCCAACGCCGCCGGCCGGATCGGCGGGCCGTCCGCCAGGATCAGGGACAAATCCGGGCCGATATCGACCGCGGTGCCGAACCGTTGCGGCGCCGGTGCCGCGGCACCGACCAGCCCGGGTCCCGCCGCCACGCCCAAACCCGCACAGCCCAGGGCCGCCAGCAGCCGTCGGCGGCCCCAGGGTGCGACGGCACGGTGTGGCGGGGCGCTGTGTTGGGGCATGGCGCCGGCAGGCTGATCGCGGAGAGCCGGGGTTTGCAAGGGGCCGGATCAATTCAACGGTCGTTTTCCGATTCCGCGCACAGCCCGTTGACGCGGGGTGGCGGTTTGCCGTTCGATCGGCGCTCATGCGGGGCGGGGGGCTGCCCCGGGCACCAGTGTTTGGAAAGATCATCACCCATGCCGCGGGATACCATCTATCCGCCGGTGGAACCGTTCGATACCGGCTTTTTGGATGTGGACACCCTGCACAGCATCTATTGGGAGCAGTGCGGCAACCCAAGCGGCGTGCCGGTTGTGTTCTTCCATGGCGGGCCGGGCGCCGGTGCCTCCCCCACCCATCGGCGGTTCTTCGACCCCAACCATTACCGGATCATCATCTTCGACCAGCGCGGCGCCGGCCGATCCCAGCCCCTGGGCGAGATCCGGGACAACACCACCGAACATTTGGTCGCCGACACCGAAATGTTGCGCCGGCATCTGGAGATCGACCGCTGGCACGTCTTCGGCGGCTCCTGGGGCTCGACCCTGGCGCTGGCCTATGCCCAGGCCCATCCGGAGTGCTGCATTTCCCTGGTGATGCGGGGCATCTTCTTGATGCAGCGCTATGAAATCGATTGGTTTTTATATGGCATGCGCCGCATCTTCCCCGAGGCGTGGAACAGCTTTCAAACCTTCCTGCCGGAGCAAGAGCGCGGCGACCTGCTGGAGGCCTATTACCAGCGGCTGATCGACCCGGACCCGACCGTGCACCTGCCGGCCGCCCGGGCCTGGAGCATGTATGAGGGCGCATGCTCGACCCTGCTGCCCAACCCGGACACGGTCACGGCGGCGGGGGAGGATCACCACGCCTTGGGCCTGGCCCGGATCGAGGCCCATTTCTTCCGCAACGACCGCTACGATCCGGAAACCCGCCTGCTGGACCGGGTGCACCGGATCCGGCGCATCCCGGGCGTGATCGTGCAGGGCCGCTATGACGTGGTTTGCCCGATCGTCACCGCCCACCGCCTGCACCAAGCCTGGCCGGAAGCCAATTACATCGGCGTTCCCGATGCCGGGCATTCGGCCATGGAGCCGGGCGTGCGCGCCGCGCTGATCGCGGCCATGCAACGCTTTCGGATGCTGCGGTGACGGGGTACGGGCCGTGCCAGGCTGGACTTTCCGCCGCCGCTGCAGTGACCTGGAACACAGGGGTTGGCGCTTGGTCGAGTCGGGTTTGCATCCCCATGTTGAGACATCGCTACAAGAGTCGTCAAAATGAATAAATTTTTCAAGGCTTTCGCGATTTTTTCTGGCGTCTTGCTTGAGCAGGCCGCCCCCGCCCAGTCCTTCGAATTCGACCTGTGGGAACGGCACGTCAACACGGTGCATTTCGCCGCCGGCCAATACGCCACCTTCGACGCGGAAGAGAATGAGAACGCGGCGTTCGAGGTGGAGTGGCGGCCGGGCATCCGCTTCGCCGAGGTGTTCCAACCCTATATCGGGTTTCAAGGCTCTACGGCCAATTCCTACTATGGCTATTTCGGCTTCGGCGCGGATCTGGTCGCCTTGAGCCGCTACTACCTGTTCCCGTTCGTCAGCTTCGGCGGCTATGTGGAGGGTGAGGGCATCAACCTGGGCAGCACGGTCCAGTTCCGCTCGGGCGCCGAGGCCGGAATCGTGTTCGATTCCGGCTGGCGGGTCGGCGTCACCGGCCTGCACATGTCCAATGCCGAGATCACCGAGCAGAACCCGGGCGTGGAGATTTTCTTGGTGAAGGTCGGCATCCCGCTGTTCAACTGACCGGCCGCAAAACCGCCTTGGTTGCCGATGGGGGCCGCTGAAATGTGGCGAATGCTCAGAAACGAGATTAATGACACGCCGCAGACCATTGTTTTCTAAAAATTTTTCCCAAACTTAAAAAGCGTAGAAACCTTATTGACGACACATTATGGCGCCAGCCAGACGCCATGGTGCAAGGGTGTTGTCCCCCGGCACGTCCCGTTCCATCCAAATCGCGAGCCCACCGCCATGTCGCAAACCATCGCCCTGGTCGATGACGACCGCAATATCCTGACCTCCGTATCCATCGCCTTGGAGGCCGAGGGCTTCGAGGTGCGCACCTTCGCCGACGGGGACGAGGCCTATCGCGGCATCACCTCCCGGCCGGTCAACCTGGCGATCCTGGACATCAAGATGCCCCGGGTCGACGGCATGGAACTGCTGCAGCGGCTGCGCAAGGTCACCAACATGCCGGTGATCTTCCTGACTTCCAAGGACGATGAGGTGGATGAACTGTTGGGCCTGCGCATGGGGGCCGATGACTATATCAAGAAGCCGTTCAGCCAGCGCCTGCTGATCGAGCGCATCCGGGCCCTGCTGCGGCGGGAGCATCTGGCCGACCGGACCGAGGAGATCGACCCCGAGGCGATCATCACCCGGGGCGACCTGATCTTGGATTCCAACCGCCACGCCTGCACCTGGAAAGACCGGCTGGTGGAATTGACCGTGACCGAATTCCTGCTGGGCAAGGCGCTGGCCCAGCGCCCGGGCCACGTC
>CAYNRD010000369.1:0-3080 GCA_964399515.1 uncultured Mycobacteriaceae bacterium
CCGGGGGGGGGGCGGCGCCCCCCCCCCCCCCCCCCCGCGGGGACGCGTGTGTGTCAGGCCCGTGCGCGGTTACGCGAAGGCGAAGAACACGGTGCCCAGATCGGTCAGGGTCGGGTCCGCCTGCAGGGCCGATACCTCATCTCCCGCGGCCAGGAACAACTCGCCGTCCTCCTCCTGGAACTGCAGCACCGGAATGGCATCGGCCGGGGCCGACGCGGCATCGGCGAAGCCGAAGAACCGCAGCCCCTCATTGACGAAACCGGCCGCCTCAAGCTCCGCCGTGGTGCCCGCCACCGCGAAGGTGTGGTCGAAGCTTTCCGGGTTGAACAGCCGCTCGATCGCGACCACGCCCGGATCCTGGGACGTGGCCGGGGTGAACACCAGCCCTTCAGAGACGAAGTCGCCGCTTTCGGTCAGGGTGTCCCGGTCGAAATCGGACACGGTCAACCGGATCGCGCCATCGGTGGAGACGAAGCGTTCGGCTTGGAACAACGGCCCGCCCTGGATGACCGCGTCGTCCGACAGGCCGGCCTCGATGCGGACATTGACATCCTGGACCCGCAGGTCGGTGCTGATGTCCTCGGACTCGACTTCGGCGAAGGCGGTGTCCGGAGTGCCGAAATTGGCGTTGACGAATTCGGCCAAGGCGTCCTGTTCCGAGCCCGGATCGAACACCGGAACGTTGTCCACGAACACGCTCGGGTCCTGCTCTTCCAGGAACACCACATCGGCGAACTCCGGATCAGCTTCGGCGAACACGTCGAACGGGAAGCCGTCCCCGCCATTCTGCAGGAAGTCCAGGGTCACCAGGCGCACCGGGGCCGACGGGTCACCCACGAACTCACCGCCGCTGGCGATGATGTCGACGGCGATGCCGTCCTCATCGACGATTGCCAGGCTGAGGATGCGCTCGCCGACCGGCAGGGTGGCGTCGAAGCTGTAGCGCAGGCCGCCGACCTGGGCGAACTGGCCCGGGGTGGCGCCCGGCGCGGTGGCGGCGACGCCGTTTTCCACCAACTCCAGCAACTGTTCACGGGTCACCGTCTGCAGAACCAGCCCGTTGTTGAAGCGCAGCACATTGTTGATGTCGAGCTCGGAGATGGTGCCCGCGTCGTCACCCGGCACGCCGGGATTGTCCTGGGGCGGCTCCAGGGTGAAGGTCACGCCGTCGCCGCTGTCCACGGTCTCGCCAATCGAATCCCGGATGCCGCCACCGTTGCCCAGCGACACGGTCACGGTCGGGTCGAACATCTGGGCCAGGAACAGGTTGGCGTCCGAGCGCAGATTGCCCAGCGTGGTCTCCTCGGTCCGGACATCATCCCGGCGGCCGTCGATGAACACGTCGGTGAAGCCGATGGTGTTGCCGTCCTGGCTGACCACGATGTCGTTGATCCCGTTGGTCAACTCCTGGACCAGATCGGCCTTGCTGTCCTCGGCGAAGGAGATGGTGCCGGTGGCGTCATCGACCACCGCGAAGTCGGGGTCGGCCCCGGTCACCGCCAGCACACCGGCATTCGAGGTCTCGAACGCGCCCGAAACATTCGGGTCGATCGAGCTGGGGTCGATGTTGCCTTCGCCGTCGAAGTCGACGACCAGCCGGCCCAAAAAGCGGTACTCGCCGTCGGTGGAGACAATGGCGATGTCCTGGTCGTCGGCGCCGGTGGTCAGCACGGGAAATTCCGGAATGTCCACTTCGGTGCCGGGGAACAGGGTATCGGTCTCATCGGCCAGGATGGTGTCCGACCCGCCGGCGATGATGATATCGACGCCCTCCAACAGCGGCGCCAGTTCGGACTCGAGCGCGAACTGCTGCAGGTGGGAGGCCAGGATGATGTTTTCGACGCCTAAAGCCTGCAGGCGTGCCACCTCGGCATTCACGATCGCGGCCAGGCCGGCGATGTCGTTGCTTTCCGGGTCGATCACGTCGACCAAGCCGGGGGAGGAAATGATTTCCAACAGCGGCGTGGTCAGGCCGATCACGCCCAACTGGTTGCCGTCGTCCAGGTCGATGATCGTCGATGGCGCCACGCCGATGTCATTGGCGAAGCCGTCCAGGGTCTCCAAATCCGGCGCGAACGCGGTGCTGGACAAGATCTCGCTGGTGAAGATTTCGCCCAACTGGCCAGTGTCAGGACCGATGTCCGCGGAGAAGTCCAGGTTCGCGGACAGATAGGTGAAAAAGGCCCCAAAATGCTCGACGGCACCCAGACCATTGATGCTGGACGGGTCGGCGGTCGGATCGAATTGGCCGCCGGACAGTTCGACGCCGGCGATGACGGAGACTTCGTTCGACCCCAGGTCGAACTCATGATTGCCCAGGGCCGAGGCGTCCAACCCCAGGATGTTCAAGATCGCGACATCGACCCGGCCGCCATCCACTTCCAGTTCGTTGTCTTGCGCCAGGATCGCTTCGTCGATGCCCAAGAAGCGTGCGATCACCGAGGTGTAGATGGTGTCCTCGAATTCAGCGCCGGCGGCCACGCCGGCGGCGCCGAAGAACGGGCCGGAGATGTAGTTGTCGCCGGCTGAGATGGTCACCGTGTTGGTATTCTCTGGAACGTCGGTCGCCTGGGTTTCCAGGAAATCGGCGATGGCGACAAAATTGGGGGCGTTGGCGATGGCGTCAACGCCGCCCTCGGCGTCGGAGAAGTGCAGCAGCTGCAGGGAGAACGGTGAACTGGTCATCTGTCAGGGTGTCCTTTGGCTCGATCCCGAGGTGCCGCAAGGTGAGCGCGGCCCGATTCTAGGTTTTTAGTCTTACGATCACGATCGGCGCGGCACCGGGGAAAGCAGTCCGATTGGCACCGCGTCCCACGCCGTCTCCCCGCCCATGCCGCGCAAACCTTCGGCCGTTCAGGCCGACACGTGGCCCCGCTTACGGGAAGGTCATTACGAAACGGAGACTGTTTGATTTCGATATAATTAAATTTGTTGGATTGATTCCAATGAATAACCGAAGCCCTTCATCACGGCCCAGTGACTCGGTGTCAAATTGCGTGCCGCACTTAAACGGCTCCGGCCAATCAGATCGGCTGAGAAGTCATCTAAAAACAATGGTCAACCTGGACAAACCGATCACC
>CAYNRD010000370.1:0-3071 GCA_964399515.1 uncultured Mycobacteriaceae bacterium
AGCGCCGGGGCGTCATTGACCCCGTCGCCGGTCATCGCCACCACGGCCCCGTCCGCCTGCAGGGCTTCGACCAGGCGCAGCTTGTGGTCCGGGCTGGAGCGGGCGAAGACGTTGGTTTCGGCCACGGCCCGGCGCAGGGTGGCCTGATCCAGCCCGTCGATATCGGCACCCTGCAGGACCCGCTCGGGCCGGCCCAGGCCCAGGGCCGCCGCGATGGCGCTGGCGGTCACCGCGTGGTCGCCGGTGATCATCTTGACCGAGATACCCGCCGTCTGGCAGGCGGCGACGGCGCTGATCGCCTCGGGCCGGGGCGGGTCGATCAGGCCGACCAGGCCGATCATCACCACGCCCCGATCGACATCATCGAAGCTGAGGGTGGTTTGTTCGGTCGAAACCGGCTTGATGCCGATCGCCAGCACCCGCTGGCCCTGGCGGGCGATCGCCTCCGCCCGCTCCCGCCACAGGTCCTTCATGATCGGCACGTCGCCGCCGTCCTCGGCCCGTTGGTGGTCGCACATGGCCAGCAGCCGTTCGGGCGCCCCCTTGACGAACACGGCGGCATGGCCGGCATGGTCATGGTGCAGGGTGGCCATGAACCGGTGCTGGGCGTCGAAGGGGATCATGTCGGTTTGCGGCTGCGCCCGGCGCTCGGCGGCCGGATCCAGCCCGGCCTTGGCTGCCAGGGTGACCAAGGCCCCCTCCATGGGGTCGCCAGTGACCTGCCAGGTCCCATCGACCTCGGCCACCTCCGCCTCGCTGCACAGCAGGGCCGCGCGGGAGACCAGGCCCAGCATGGGATAGTCGCCGACCGCGGCCGGCGCGCCCTCGAACTGGAACCCGCCGGTGGGGTCGTAGCCGGTGCCGGTGACCTCGAACAGCCGCGCGGACGTCGCCAGGCTGGCCACGGTCATCTCATTCCGGGTCAGGGTGCCGGTCTTGTCCGAGCAGATGACCGAGACAGCCCCCAGGGTTTCGATCGCCGGCAGGCGCCGGACGATCGCGTGCCGGCGGGCCATGCTCTCCACCCCGATCGCCAGCGTCACGGTCAGGATCGCCGGCAGGCCCTCGGGGATCGCCGCCACGGACAGGCCGACAACGGCCATGAACAGTTCGGTGAAATCATAGCCGCCGACCAGCAGGCCGCCCGTTAAGATCACCGCGGCGGCGGCCAGGATGAACAGGGTCAGCCATTTGGCGAATACTGCCATCTGGCGCAACAGCGGGGTTTGCACCTGCTGGACCGTGGCCATCAGATGGCTGACCCGGCCGATTTCGGTTTGGGTGCCGGTGGCGAACACCACGCCCCGGGCCTGGCCGGCGGCGACCAGGGTGCCGCTGAAGGCCAGGCAATGCCGGTCGGCCAAGGCCGCGTCCCCGGCCGCCGGCGCCAGGGTCTTGTTGACCGGCACCGATTCCCCGGTCAACGCCGCCTCGACCACCCGAAACCCGCCCCGGACCGAAACCAGGCGCAGATCCGCCGGCACCCGATCGCCGGCCTCCAGCACCACGATGTCGCCCGGCACCAGGCCCTGGCCGTCGATGGTCTGGCGCCGCCCGTCCCGCAGCACGGTGGCCTGCGGGGCCAGCATCTGGCGGATCGCCTCCAGGGCCCGTTCCGCCTTGCCCTCCTGCAGGAAGCCGATGGTGGCGTTGACCAGCACCACCAGCAGGATCACGCCGGTGTCGATCCAGTGGCCCAGGAGTGCGGTGACCGCGGCCGCGGCCAGCAGGACCAGGATCAGCAGGCTGCGGAACTGGCGTAGGAAGCGGATCACCGGCCCTTCGGGCTTGGGCTCCGGCAGGATGTTGTCGCCATGGCGCTCCCGGCGCCGCGCCACCTCCCCCGGGTCCAGGCCCATCACCGCGTCGGAGGCCAGCGCCGAAACGGTGTCGTCCGGGGTGTAGGTGTGCCACAGGCTGCCGCCGTCGGTGGGGGTTGCGATCATGGTCGGGTCAGGGGCGCTTTGGGTTGGGGGCAAGGGGCGGGCATGCGGTCCGGCCAAGGCCATGGTTGATGCGAATACGTCTAATTATTACCGCAGTGCGGCGGAAGCGGGACATGAGCCATGTCATCGGCCCCCCCTTGAATGCCGAGGCGGCCAAGGGCATTTTCAGCCCATGCCGATCCTGCGCACCCTTCTGTTCGCCGCCGCCAAACATGTGGCCACCAATCCGCGCCTGCGCGCGGCGGCCCTTAAGGGTGCCCAAACCGCACTCCGCAACGCCCCGAAACCGGAACAGGTCGGCCACGCCGCCGGCCGCGGTGTGCGGCGGGTCCTGGATACAGTCTCAACCCTGTCCGACCGAAAGCCGAAAGCGTGACCGCATTCTTCATCGCCCAGGTCCAGGTCAAGGACCCGGAAAAGCTGTCCCAATATGCCAGCCAAGTGGGGGAGACCATGGCCCCATTCGGCGGCGAAGCCGTGGCGCGCGGCCAATTCCGGGAGGCGCTGTCGGGCACGGCCTCGCCCCATCACATCGCGGCCATCTTCCGCTTTCCGGACATGGACACGCTTTTGGCCTGGTACAACTCGGACGCCTATCAGGCCCTGATCCCCATCCGCGACGCCGGCGCCGACATCACCATCACCACCTATGTGGTGCCGGACTGATCCGTGCCGGATCCGTCACGGGGCCAGGAATTGGTCGAAGCGGGCCAGGACTTGGCTGTAGACGTCCCGCTTGAAGTCGATGATGTCCGCCAGCACCTGGCGGCGGTCACTCCACCGCCATGCCGTGAATTCCGGCCTGCCGGTGCGCGGGTCCACATGGGCGTTCAGGTCGATCGTTTCGTCGCCCGCGTCCAGCCGCAGGCAGAACCATTTCTGCCGTTGGCCGCGATAGCGCCGGTTCGACCGGCGAAAGATCCAGTCCGGGAAGTCGTAATGTAGCCAGTCCTCGGTCTGGGCCAGCAGGCTGGCCTGGGTGACGCCGGTTTCCTCGGCCAGTTCCCGCAAGGCCGCGCCCAGTGGCGCCTCGCCGGCGTCGATGCCGCCTTGGGGCATCTGCCAAGCATCCGGGATGTCGTGCCGGCGGGCGGTGAACACCAGCCCGGCCCCGTTGACCAGCAC
>CAYNRD010000371.1:0-3064 GCA_964399515.1 uncultured Mycobacteriaceae bacterium
CCTATGCCCTTGCGCCCATGCCGCGCATGACCATCACCTACATGCTGGCGGGCACCGCCACGCCGGAGGAGGTGATGGGCTCGGTCACGTCGGGTCTGTACATGGCCAATTTCGGCGGCGGGCAAGTGGACATCACCAACGGCAAGTTCGTGTTCTCCTGTTCGGAGGCGTACATGATCGAGAACGGCCGCCTGGGCGCTCCGGTCAAGGGGGCGACGCTGATCGGCAACGGCGCCGACGCGCTGACCCGCATCGGCATGGTCGCCAACGACATGGCGCTGGACCGGGGCGTGGGCACGTGTGGCAAGGACGGGCAGTGGGTGCCGGTGGGCGTGGGGCAGCCCAGCTTGCGCATCGATGGGCTCACCGTCGGCGGCACGGCCACATAGGTGCTGCCGCCCGGATGGTGGTGACGGGATGGACCGGCCAAGCCCGAGCGCGCTGGATCGCAATCCCGAACGGGTGATCGACAAGCGGGCGTTAGAAGCGCTGCAAAGTGCCCGCCGCACGCCGGCGATCAGCCTGATTTCCATCTCGCTGGCCGTTTTGCTGGCGATCGCCCTGTCCGACCAGGTGGCACCGGGCATCCTGGCCGGCATGGTGATCACGGTGGTGGCGACCACGCTGGCCAATTGGATGTTCGTCGAGGCCTATTTGCGGATCGATCCGGACCTGGACCATGTCCGGTGGTGGATCGGGGCCCAGGCGGTGCTGTCGGCCGCCCACGGCCTGGCCTGGGGCGGGTGGGCGGCGGTCGCGTATCAGATGATCGAGCCCGGGGCGGGCCGGGTGCTGCTGCCCTTGCTGATCGGCGGCTACACCGCCGTGGTCACCGCCGGCTTCAGCCATCTGCTGTCGTTCGCGTCGGCGATGACCGCGCCGATGATCCTGGCCATGGTGGTCGGCATGGCCTGAGTCGGCGATCCGGTCAGCATCGCGGTCGCCGCGCTCTGCGTGCTGATGCTGCTTTTGTTCTTGCGCTTTCAGGTGTTGAATAGCCGGTCGTTGCGCGAAACCCTGAAAGCGCGGATGGAGCGGGAGATTCTGCAGGCCCATTTGGAGCGGACCGGCCGGCACCTTAAGGAGTCCCGCGCCGAGGCCGAGCGCGCCAACCAGGCCAAATCCGAATTCCTGGCCAATATGAGCTTTGAACTGCGCACGCCGCTGAACGCGATCATCGGCCTGTCTAAGATGATCCAGGATGAGGAACTGGGGCCGATCCGGACCCGGCGCTATCTGGATTATGCCGCCGATATCCACCAGTCGGGGCAGTTGCTGAACGGCATGATCAACGACGTCCTGGACATCTCCAAGATCGAGTCGGGCCAATTCGTCCTGAACGAGGAGGAGATCGACCTGGCCCGGACCCTGAATGCCACGATCACCAAGACCCGCGGCGAGTTGGTCGAAACGGGCATCCACTTGAAAGTGGCCTTTCCGGACCCCCTGCCACGCCTGAACGCCGACGCCCGCACGGTGATCCAGATGGCCCAAAACCTGTTGAGCAACGCGGCCAAGTTCACCCAGGAGGGGGGGGCCGTGGGCATCGGCGCCGAACTGGCCGATGGCGGCCTGAGCCTGTGGGTGTCGGACACCGGAATCGGCATGCCGCACGATCGGATCGCGCGCATCCAAGAGCCCTTCGGCCTGTTGGGGGATCCGCTGGCCCGGCGCAGCCAGGGCATCGGGCTGGGCCTGCCCTTGGTCCGGTCGCTGATCGGCCAGCATGGCGGCCGCATGGACGTGGACAGCGCGGTTGGGGTTGGCACCACCGTGCGGCTGTGGTTCCCGCCCCATCGGGTCGTAACCCCGGCGTCACGGCGGACGGGCGCGGACGGGGCATGACTTTGGCCGCCGCAGACCCGTCGCACGCCGGGGCGGTGCCGCTGGATGGCCCCATGCGCCTGGCCTTGATCCGGGATCTGCGCGCCAGCCGCAGTGCCGGCGTGGTGCTGACCAATTCCGTTGTCTTCGGCGCCCAGGTCCTGGTGCTGTGGGGCCACGCGCCGACGGCGCTGCTGATCGGCGCCTGGGCGGCGATCACGATCGTGGCCGGACTGGCGATCGGCGTGAACATCGCCTTCGACCGGACCGGCCAGGTGGAGAACGCGCGGCGGTACCACGCCGCCTATGTGGCGGTTCAGTCGTTGAACGGCCTGATCTGGGGCGCAGCCAGCCTGGCGCTGCTGATGACCGTGCCGCCCGGATACCGGGAGGTCGTACCGCTGATGCTGGCGGGGATCTGCTCCGGCTCGGTTGCCTCCCAGAATGGTTCGGTGGTGTTCCTGATAGCCATGCTGGTGCCGGCGATCGTGCCGGTGGCGCTCTATTTCCTGATGATCGGCGCCAGCGGCGCCGATGTCTTGGTCGGGGCGGGCATGTTGATGTTCGTGGCCTATGTCACGGTGTCCGCCCAACGGGCCCGGCGGCACCGCATTGCCTTTCTGGCCACCTTGCGGGAAATGCGCGCGATGACCGACAGCCTGGCCCAGGCCGAGCGGGAATTGCGTGACGCCTGGGACCGGGCGGCCAAGGCCAACCGGGCCAAGACCGACTTCCTGACCAACACCAGCCATGAGCTGCGCACGCCGCTGAACGCGGTGCTGGGCTTCTCCGAGATCATCGGCAGGCAGGAATTGGGGCCGCTGGAGCCGGCGGAGTACGTCGCCATGGCAAAGGACATTCAGGTTTCCGGCAAGATGCTGGCCGGCATGGTCAATGACATCCTGGATCTGGCCGCGATGGAGAGCGGCACCTTCCACATCTCCGAGGAACTGGTCGACATCTCCGTGACCTTGCAGGAGGCACAGCGGATCATCCGCGGCCGGGCCGCGCAACGCCGGCAGAGCCTGTTGGACAACGCCGGCGGCAATTTACCGGTCTTGCGTGGCGATCGGCGCGCGATCCGGCAAATGGTGCTTAACCTGTTGTCGAACGCGGTGAAGTTCACCGAGCCGGGCGGGCGCATCTCGATCAGTGTCGACATGGCCCGGGACGGGCTTCGGGTGACCATCAGCGACACCGGCATCGGCATCCCCAAGGACCGGCTGGACCGGGTGCGCGA
>CAYNRD010000372.1:0-3037 GCA_964399515.1 uncultured Mycobacteriaceae bacterium
GGAGGATCTGCGCCTTCGGCCGGTCGAGGTCTATGACCTGATCCGCCAGGAGGGGGAGGAGGAATTGCGCCGGCCCTGGACCAGCCTGTGGTGGTCCGGCGTGGCGGCGGGGCTGGCGATCAGCCTGTCCGTGGTCGCCGAAGGACTGATCCGGTCCAAGCTGCCGCCGGCCGATTGGCGGCCGTTGATCGACAATCTGGGCTATACGGTCGGTTTTCTCGTGGTGATCCTGGGCCGCATGCAGCTGTTCACAGAAAACACCGTCACCGCCGTGTTGCCGGTCATGGCGCGGCCCACCTGGGCCATGGTCCTGCGCACCGCCCGGCTGTGGGGCATCGTGTTCGGCGCCAATCTGGCCGGAACCCTGATCTTCGCCATGGCCGCGGCCTGGTCCGGCGCCTTTCCCGCCGACCAGTTGCCGGCTTATCTGGAGGTCGCACGCCATTTCATGGCCAAGACCCCGGCGGAGATGCTGCTGCATGGCATCCCGGCCGGGTTCATGATCGCGGCCGTGGTCTGGATGCTGCCCAGCGCCAAGGGGGCGGAGGTGCTGGTGATCGTCACCATGACCTATCTGATCGCATTGGGTGACTTCACCCATGTGGTGGCGGGCTCGGCCGAGGCGTTCCTGCTGCTGCTCGTGGGTGAGGTCGGTTTGGGCCAGCTTCTGGCCGGCTTTCTGGTCCCGGCCTTCATCGGCAATGTGCTGGGCGGGACGGCGCTGTTCGCGCTGTTGGCCCACGCCCAGGTGCGCAAGGAGTTTTAGGGCGGGCTCAAGCGCCGCTCGTGACGGTTTGCTCAAGCTCGGTGGCGGCGGCCCGCTGGGTCAGTTCGGCCTTTTTCAGCTTGCCGGTGGATGTGGCGGGCAGGGTGTCCAGCACTTCGATGCGGTGGGGGCGCTTGTACCCGGCCAGGCGGGCGCGCACGAACTGCTTCAAGGCCTGCTCGGTCACCGGCGCGCCCGCCACCGCCTGGACATAGGCCCAGATCTGCTCATTGCCGGGCACGGGCCGGCCGACCACGGCGGCCAGGGTCACATCGGGGTGCGCCAGCAACGCCGCTTCCACCTCCGGCGGGTAGACATTGAACCCCGAATGGATGATCAACTCCTTCGCGCGGCCGACGATGGCGTACTGGCCGTCGGCGTCCCGCCGGGCCAGATCGCCAGTGTTCAGCCACCCTTCCTCGGTCAGTACCGCCCGTGTTTCCGTCGCCAGGTCGAAATAGCCGCGCATGATCGTGGGCCCGCGCAGCCACAGCACGCCCACGGCACCGTCCGGGCATTCGGTCCCGGGATCGTCGGGCGCGGTCAGCTTGGCCTCCAGCCCTGGCAGCAGGGGGCCGACCGTGTCGGTGTCCGGTTCCGTGCCGGTGCGGGTCTGCATGCAGGTCGGGCTGCTTTCGGTCAGCCCATAGCCGTTGTGCAGATAGGTGCCCAACAGCCGCTTGCAGGCGGCCTTCAGGCCCAGGTCGAGCGGCGCGCCGCCGGCCGAGGTGTATTCCAGGCATTGGGGCCGGAATGGCCGGCCCAGCCCTTCGATGTGCTCGAACAGCCGGGCATAGATCTGCGGCACGCCCTGTAGGATGGCGATGCGGTCCCGTTCCAACGCCTGGGCCAGATGGGCCGGCTCGAAGCGGGGTACGGTCATCAGGCTGGCGCCGTTGGCCAGGCTGCCGATCAGGACACTGGACAGGCCGAAGACATGGCTGACCGGCAGCACGCCATAGACCCGCACACCGGGGCGCAGCTGGCGCATGCCGCCGGAGACGCGGGCCACGTACAGGATCCCCCGGTGGGTCAGCATCACCCCCTTGGGCCGGCCGGTGGTGCCCGAGGTGTAGATCATCGCCGCCACCTGGCGGCCGCCATCGGCCTCGACCGGCTGGGGGTCGGACCGCAGCGGGGCGGAGACCGCCACCGTGCCCAGGCCCGCAAGACGGACCGGCTTGGCGCCGGCCGTGTCGGCATGGCGGGCCGCGTCCCCGGACGCGTCGGTCAGGTAGACGCAGCGCCGGGGGCGGCAATTCTCCGCGATCGCGGCCAGTTCCGGGCCGGCCAGCCGGGCGTTCAGGATCGCCGGCCACACATCCAGCATGCTGGCGGCCAGGATCAGGGCCGTGACCGCCCTGCCATTCTCCCCGACCAGCAGGATCCGGTCACCGGGGCCCAGGCCCAGCCCGGCCAAGAAATCCCGCGCCTGCTCCACCTGGTGCCACAGTCCGGCGTAGGTCCAGCGGTGCTGGCCGTCGATCAGCGCTTCGGCATCGGGTGCGGCGTCCACCGACTGCCGGACTGCCAGATGCAACCGATCGGGCAGGGCAGCGACGATCTCGCTGGCCCAGCGCTGGCCGATCTTCTCGTCGGGCGCCTTCACGGCGCCAGCTCCCGCGCCATCGCCCGGGCGATGACGATCTGCTGGATCTGGCTGGTGCCCTCATACAGGCGGAACAGGCGCGCGTCCCGGTAGAAGCGCTCGACCGCGTAGTCGCGCAGATAACCGGCACCGCCGTGGATCTGCACGGCCCGGTCGGCGACCCGGCCGACCATCTCAGAGCAGAACAGCTTGCAACAGCTGGCCTCGGTGGAGATGGGCTGGCCCGCGTCCAGGGCCCGGGCCGCCTCCAGCACCATGGCCCGACCGGCGAAGGCCTCGGTGCGGCTGTCGGCCAGCATGGCTTGGATCAGTTGGTGTTCGGCGATCGGCTTGCCGAATTGCCGGCGGTCCAGGGCGAAGCGCAGCGCGTCCTCGACCAGCCGGTCGGCCAGGCCGACGCAGACGGCCGAGATGTGCAGCCGGCCCCGGTCCAGCACCTTCATGGCGGTCTTGAACCCGCGGCCCTCGGTCAGGCCGATCAGGTTTTCGGCCGGCACCGGGCAGTCCTCGAACACGATGTCGCAGACCTGAGCCCCCTGCTGGCCCATTTTCCGCTCCGGGGCGCCCCTTGTCAGGCCGGGGCTGTCCCCCTCGACGATAAAGGCGGACACGCCGGCGGCGGCGGCGGTGGCGGGGGCGGTCCGGGCCATGACCGTGAACAG
>CAYNRD010000373.1:0-3034 GCA_964399515.1 uncultured Mycobacteriaceae bacterium
GACGCGGAGCCAGATCGCGACCCATGCAGCTGGCGGGCAGCAGCAGGATCTGCGCCCACCAGGGCCGGTCGGCGGTGACCACCTCGGTCAGGTTCAGGCTGCCGACCACCCCCAGCACGGTGATGATCACAAAGCCGATCGACACCTCGTAGGAGACCATCTGCGCCGCCGACCGCAACCCGCCCGGGAAGGCGTATTTGGAATTCGACGCCCAACCGGCGATGATCACCCCGTACACCCCCAGCGAGCTGATCGCGAACAGGTACAGGATGCCGACATTGATGTCGGCCAGCACCCAGCCCTCGTCGAACGGGATCACCGCCCAGGCGATCAGGCTGAGCAGGAAGGTCAGCATCGGCGCCAGCACGAACAGGAATCGGTTGGCGCCCACCGGGATGATGGTTTCCTTGCCCAGCAGCTTGACCCCGTCGGCGATCGGCTGAAGCAGCCCGAACGGCCCCACGGTCATCGGCCCCTGGCGCAGTTGCATGGCGCCCATCACCTTGCGTTCGGCATAGGTCAGATAGGCGACCGCCGCCAACAGCGGCAGGATGATCGCCATGATCTGCAGAACGATCAGCAACGTCGGCCAGCCATAGACGTCCCAGAAACCCATGGGTTCGGTCCCTTCCCTATTCCGCCGCCTGGGCTTGGCCGGCGATCTGGGCGATGCAGTTGGCCATGGTCTCCGACGCCCGGGTGATCGGGCAGGTCATGTAGTACTGCTCGATCGGGGACCGGAACGGCTCCGGCGCCATTTCGCCCGCTGTGCCGAACATCCCCCACGGCGCGGGCGTGACCGCGTCGTAGCTCTTGAACACCGGGTTGATCTCGGCCATGCGGGCCCGCACCTGGCGCAGCGAGGCAAAGCCAAGCGGCTTGCCCAGCACGTCGCTGAACGCGCGCAGGATCGCCCAGTCTTCCCGGGCGTCCCCGGGCGGGAACGCGGCCCGGCGGGTCGACTGCACGCGCCCCTCCAGGTTGACATAGGTGGCGGTCTTTTCCGTGTACGCCGCGCCGGGCAGGATTACGTCGGCGACATGGGCGGCCCGGTCGCCATGGTGGCCCTGATAGACCACGAAACAGTCCGTCAGCGCGGCCGTGTCGATTTCATCGGCGCCCAGCAGCCAGACCAGGTCCAGGGCACCGTTACGGGCCGCCTCCAGCATGCCGGCCACGTCCAGGCCGCCCGCGCCCGGCACCAGGCCCAAATCCAGGCCGCCGACCCGGGACGCCGCGGTGTGGACGACCCCGAAACCGCACCAGCCATCCTGGATGGCGCCGACGTTTTCGGCCACGGCCCGGGCGGCCGCCAGCACCTGGCCGCCATCGGGGCGGGCGACGGCGCCCGGCCCCACGATCACAAGCGGTTGCTCGGCGTTGTTGAGAATTTGGCTAAAATCCAATCCGCCCGACACCAGCTGAGACAGCGTCTCAGGCCCGGCACCCAGATAGTTGGTGTGATAGGTGAAATCCCGATTTTCGCCAATCACCCCCACGTGCAGCGGTTTCTTGATCCCCGATTGCAGGTAGCGCTTTCGGATCCGGGCATTCAGCAGGGTGGCTTCGGTGCGCGGATGGGCCCCCACCATCAGAATGGCGTCGGCCCGTTCGACCGCGGCGATGGTTGGGTTGAACAGATACCCGGCGCGCACATCCGGGCTCAGCTTGGCGCCGTCCTGGCGGCAATCGATGTTGGGGGCGTTAAGACCGGCCCACAAGTCCTTGAATGCGGTCATGGATTCCGCACAGGCCTGGTCCCCGATGATGGCGCCGAGCTTCTTGGGGTCGGAGCCTTTGATCTTGCCGGCGATGGCGGCGAACGCCTCCTGCCAGGTGCACGGGGCCAGTTTGCCATCCAGCCCGCGCCGGTAGGGCCGGTCCAGGCGCTGTCGGCGCAAACCGTCATAGGCAAAGCGGGTCTTGTCGGAGATCCACTCCTCGTTCACATCCTCGTTCAGGCGCGGCAGCACCCGCATCACTTCCGAACCGCGCACATCGATGCGGATGTTGGAGCCGACCGCGTCCAGCGCGTCGATGCTTTCGACCTTCTTCAGCTCCCAGGGCCGGGCCGCGAATTGGTACGGTTTGGAGGTGAGTGCTCCGACCGGGCAGATGTCGATCATGTTGCCGGACAGCTCGGAGCTGATTGCGGTTTCGATGTATGTGCCGATCTCCATGTTTTCGCCGCGTTCGGTCGCACCCATTTCCGGCACGCCGGCGATCTCGTCGGCGAAGCGTACGCACCGGGTACAGTGGATGCAGCGGGTCATGAAGGTCTTGATCAGGGGCCCCAGCTCCTTTTCCTTGACCGCGCGCTTCATCTCGGCATAGCGGCCATGGTCCATGCCATAGGCCATGGCCTGGTCCTGCAAATCACACTCCCCGCCCTGATCGCAGATCGGGCAGTCCAGGGGGTGGTTGATCAGCAGGAACTCCATCACGCCCCGCCGGGCGTTGTGGACCATCGGGCTTTGGGTCTTGACCTCCATGCCGTCCATGGCCGCTAGCGCGCATGAGGCTTGCGGCTTCGGCGGGCCCGGCTTGACCTCGACCAGGCACATCCGGCAATTGGCCGGCACGCTCAGCCGGTCATGATAGCAAAAGCGCGGGATCTCGATGCCCAGCTGCTCGCAGGCCTGCAGGACGGAGGTTCCGGCCTCGACCTCGATCTCGGTCCCGTCGATGGTCAGCTTGGGCATGGCACCCCTCCCCCTTTCGGCGTCATTCGGCCGCCACGGCGACCGGCCGGCCCCGGTCGGCGGCCTTGCGGTACTCGGCGATCCGCGCCTCCATCTCCGGCCGGAAATGGCGGATCAGGCCCTGGATCGGCCAGGCGGCGGCATCCCCCAACGCGCAAATGGTGTGGCCCTCGATCTGCTTGGTGACCTCATAAAGGGTGTCGATCTCCTCGACCGAGGCTTGGCCCTTGACCATACGCCCCATCACCCGGGTCAACCAGCCGACCCCTTCCCGGCACGGCGTGCACTGGCCGCAGCTCTCGTGCTTGTAGAAGGCGGTGATGCGCGCGATC
>CAYNRD010000374.1:0-3017 GCA_964399515.1 uncultured Mycobacteriaceae bacterium
CCTTCGCGCGGCTGAAGGGCGCGAACCTCCTGAGGGCGCGGCTGGAGGGCGCGAACCTCCTGAGGGCGCGGCTGGAGGGCGCGAACCTCACAGATGCGCGGCTGGAGGGCGCGAACCTCTGGAGGGCGCGGCTGGAGGGCGCGGACCTCGCGGGCGCACGGCTGGAGGGCGCGAACCTCACAGATGCGCGGCTGGAGGGGAGCGTACCGCCGGGATCATCAACCCCTGTGTTGCGTTACCTACGCATTTCAACACTGATACCATGGCTTTCCGGCGAGAGCATGGTCGACTGGACGGCGCACCGGCAGGATCTGGTTGATCGGCTCGATGATGTCGGAGAGGAGATTCGGGAACGGATCCTGACCACCATGGAGGATCGGGCGTACCACGTCCCACCGGACACGCTTGAGGCGCGCCGCGCGATCTGGGCCAGCGTGCTGCCCGGGCAAGACGATCCGGACCCGATCGGTCTGGGCCGGTTCTTGCTCGCGATTGCCTGCGATGCGTCGAGCGGGGCCGCCGTCGCGCAAAACCTGCTGGAGTTGCGGTTCGGGAATCTGTGGCGAAGCGATAGCGTGTTCTGGGCCCAGGCGCCGGCCGCGGTGCGCCTTGGCTTTTTGGCCGGCCTGCTCGAAGAGGACTGCCAAGGCTTCGCCGAGGTCCCAGAGGATCTGCGCCGTCAGGTCACTCAGCAGCGGGAGACCCTGCTGGCCGAAGGTGTCCGGCCGGCCTTTATGCTGTCCGACGGCCGCGCCGAGCGGGCGCGGATCGATGCGGAATGGCAGAGGTCCGATCCGCTCTTTCGTGCCTTTATCGACGCGCTTGGGAGATGACGAGCCCCCAAGGGCGGGTATGTGTCGCAACGCCACGCGCTGGATTGCCGGGCTGCGCGCGCAGCGACGCTTAGAGGGCGCACCCTCGCGGTGACCAGCGCTGAGGGGCGCCGAAGGCTCACTCCGCCGCTTGGGCCGGTTTCTGGGTGTCGGTTGGCGCGGGGTCCGCCGGGGCCGCCTTGGCGTCATGGCCCAGGACCAGTTTCGGTGGCGAACCGGTGATGCGGTGCAGCATGAAACAGCACATGAACAGGCCGAACGCGGCCAGGATATAGCCGAACAGGGCGAAGCTGGCGTCCTGGGCGCCGCTGGCCAGGAACAGGCCCACGATCATCACGCACGCCATCACCACCCCGAACGCGAAATCACCGATCATGGTTTGAACGCTCCTTCTTTCTCACGGGTCTTAGATGCTGGGGGACGCACCCTCGTCCCCCCAATCGACAACGTCCTTGTAGGCCGCCCAGCTGGCATGGCCGATCAGCGGCAAGGTCACGATCAGGCCGATGAACCCGGCCAGCATACCGGCCCCGATGAACAGCACCACCAGCCACGCCCACAACAGCATGGTCTTGGGGTTCTTCCGGCAGGCCATGACGCTGGTCACCACGGCCTCGATCACCGTGCTGTGCGGCCGGTCCAGCAGCATCGGGATCGACACCACGCTGACCGCGAAGGTGGCGATGGCGAAGGCGGCACCCAAGGCGTTGCCGATGATCAGGAACGGCACGTTCTCCAGGCTGAGGATATGGCCGATGAAGCCGAAGGTATCGACCGGCGGCGGATTGTCGGCGAAGAACAGGAAGAAGATCAGGGTGGCAAAGCGCACCCAGGCGAAGTTGATCAACAGCAAGATCACACCCATCAGGGCGATGTCCAAGGTGTTGCGGCGGAAGGCGAACACCGAGGAGGCGGCGTCCACCGCCTCCCCCGCCGCGTGGCGCCGACTGATCTCATACAGGCCGCAGGCGGCCAACGGCCCCAGCAGCAGGAAGCCGGCCATGATCGGGAAGGTCAGGTGGAAGACCATGAACCGCCAGGCGACATAGCACAGCACCGCCCCAGTCAGCGCGTAGACCGCCCCATAGGCCAGGCTGAGGGTGGGGGCGGCGCCCAAATCGGCCCAGCCGGTCTTCAGCCATTCCCACGGCCGGTCCCGATACACGTCCCGGATCTGCGGCAAACGCGCGCGGACCCCGGCATCGGACTCGGCGTCGCCCGTGGACGGTGAAGTTTCGGACATTGGTGTGTCTCCCCGCGTGACGGTACCGGAAATGGTTGAATTCCGGCCCTGCGCGGCCTGGTCAAGCCGCTCGATACGATCATTCGGTGGCCCGTGATCTGACCCAGATCCTATCGACAGGCATGGTTTGGATGATTGACGCACGTCAATGCCCGGCAAGGCCATCGGCAGAACGTTCCGAACCAGCCCGCGCGGTCCCGAGGGGGGATTCCGCGTCGGCCCGGTTCGGACCTTGTCGAGGGTCCAACCTTCAGGGGTTCAAAGGGGGATCAAGGCGATGACGGCATCACTGGCCGCCACCGGCGGCGGACACGGGGACGAGATGGTCCGCGCCGCCACCGGCTACAACGAAGAGGTGGTGCGCTACTTCACCATCGCGACCGTGTTCTGGGGCGTGGTCGCGTTCCTGGTCGGGGTGGTGATCGCCCTGCAGCTGGCCTACCCGGTCCTGAACCTGAATTCCGAATACACGACCTTCGGGCGCCTGCGGCCCCTGCACACCTCGGCGGCGATCTTCGCCTTCGGCGGCAACGCGCTGTTCGCCACCTCGCTCTACGTGGTGCAGCGAACCTGCAAGGCGTCGCTGTTCGGCGGGCCGTCCGTCGCGATGTTCCTGTTCTGGGGCTACCAGGCGTTCATCGTCATGGCGGCGTTGGGGTATGTCACGGGCGTCACGCAGGGCCGGGAATACGCCGAGCCCGAGTGGTACGTGGACCTGTGGCTGACCGTGGTCTGGGTGGTCTACCTGGTGGTGTTCATGGGCACGCTGATGCAGCGGCGGGAGCCGCACATCTACGTCGCCAACTGGTTCTACCTGGCCTTCATCGTCACCGTCGCGATGCTGCACATCGTCAACAACCTGGCCCTGCCGGTCAGCTTCATGGGGACGAAAAGCTATTCCGCCTTCTCCGGCGTCCAGGACGCCCTGACCCAGTGGTGGT
>CAYNRD010000375.1:0-3015 GCA_964399515.1 uncultured Mycobacteriaceae bacterium
GGTGTGTTGTGCCTGGCGATCCTGGGGTGGGCCTCGGCCCAGGCCCAAACCGCCACCGACCCCTTCGCCCGCCCGCCCAGCGAGCCGCCCCTGGTGTTTGGCCTGGACAGCACCGAGGGCTTCACCATCATGCGGCTGGATGGCCAGCCCGCCGAGGATACCGACCTGGTCTCCCGGCGGGGTGTGTTGCGGTTTTCCTTCGATCGGGACGGGTTTCCGGTCCTGGCGCACACGGCGCCGGTGCTAAGCGGCTTCCGGGTGTTGCGCTTGCGCCTGCGGGCGGAGACCGGTACCGACCTGCTGATTTCGATCGAAGACGCCGATGGCGACGGTTTCCAGCACGTCCTACGCCAGGTTGGCTCCAATTGGCGGGAAATCAGCCTGACCCCGGCCCAATTCCGCCCCTCCGAAGGCACCCGGCCGAACAAGACCCTGGACCCGAACCGACTGGCCGGCGGCTATGCCCTGGTCGATATCAGCTCCCCTGTGCTGCAGTTCGGGTCCGGCTGGATCGAGCTGGACCGGGTCGAGGTGCTGTATGAGCCGTTGGAGGTGCGCCGGCTGGCCGGCCCGGTGACCAGCTTTGTGACCATCGATCGGCCGGTGCGGCTGGTGGGCGACATCACCGTGACCGAAACCGGCTTCTTGCGGGTCACGGCGCCCAGGCTGGCGCTGGAGGGTGACGTGACCGTCGCGGGCGGGCTGGTGGAACTGGCCGGCGCCTCGGTGCGCGTGATCGCCGATTTTCCGCACCACCGGCGCTGGCGGGTCTCCGGCGACGGCCGTGTCGATATCGATCGGGCGATCCTGGCGCTGGACCATGCCGTGGAGGTGGATGTGACCGACACGGCCCGTTTCGCCCTCACGGACACCGTCACCCGCGGTGTCTTCACCCTGACCAGCCAGGACCGGGCCCGGATCCGGTTCGACCGGGCCGAGGGCGGCGGCGAGGTGATCCCGTGCCGGACCTGCCCGTTCGAGGCCGTGGACAGCAGCGGCTTTTTGTTCTGGCAGGTCCTGGACGACGGCTTCGGTGCCGGGGCCAGCCTGCGACTCCCCGATGGGGCGGCGGTGGCGGCCTGGCGGTCGCCCTTCGGCCAGGCGATGATCACCAACGCCGAACGCGTGTTGTGGGGCGTGATCACCGCACCCGGTGCCATGGGCACCATCCAGGGATCGACCCTGGCCGCCGTCGCCAGCGTCTTCACGGGGGCTGGCCAAACCACCATCCGGGGCATCCGCACGGGCACCCTGCCGGCGGGGGCGGTGCTGGACACCGGGGACCGGCGCATCCGCTTTCAGAACAGCACCGTGACCGCGTGGAATTTCTACACCACCCAAGGCCATGACCTGCTGATCGAAGACAGCGTGATCGGGGAAAGCTGGGGGCTGGACGGCACCGGCTCGGTCACCTTGCGCCGGTCAACCATCGACGGCGCCGGCGGCACGTTGCGCGCCCGGGGGGAGACAGATTACCAGGTCGAAGACAGCCTGATCCGCCCGGCGGTGATCGCCGAAGGCTCGGCGCGCATGCGCTTTCTCAACAGCCGGCTGGAGGGCGGCCTGAACGCCCGGGACCGGGCCCGGGTCACCCTGGTCAACACCCCGGTGCTGGGCCCGGTCTCTGTCACCGGCGGGGCGGCCGTGACGCGGGAGTGACCGGGGTCTTCCCCGGTGGGCAGCAGCGGACTCCGGGTTGATGCCTGGACAGCGCAATATATTGGGTGCTGCGCACGGGAGTAAAACGAGGTGTTGACAACCATCTACACCGTGAGTAAGTGCGAATGCATTTTGCAGATTTTTCTTCAAAACCCGCCCGGGAAACCCGCGGCGGGTTTTTTTGTGCCCAGCCGGGGCAGGGCCACGCTTGACCATACATCAATTCGATTGCCGAGAGGACAGGCGATGTCATATTTGGCGGCGTTAACGAAAAAGGTCAGAGTGATCGTCAGCAGGGACGGTTTTGCCTTGCGCTTCAGCCGTCATGCCAGTGAACGGATGATGGAACGTCGGATCAGTCGCCCGGATGTGGTACGTGTCCTGCGGACCGGCCGGGTGACGGATGATCAAGGCGATGATCGGCTTCGGGTCACCGGACGGGATGTCGATGGCGATCAGATCGACGTGATCATTGTTCTGTTGGCCGACGAGATCCGGATCGAGGTGGTGACGGTGCTCCGGTAAGGGGGGATTGCGGTGGCGGACCCGGTGAGGAAACGGTTGGAGCAGTATGACGATCTCCATTCGGGGCTTGACTACCCGGTGCGGCTGATCGGCGGGGTTGAGGTGGATTTGGACCCGGTGACTGGCGACGAGCTGGGCCATGTGTTCCCGAACCCGGACGGGCTGACCGCCGCGATCGCGCTGGCCCGGATCCTGACCCCGGTTCGCCTGGCGCCGGCTGAGCTTAAATTTCTGCGCAAGAGTTTGGATCTTACCTCCAAGGCAATGGCCCGCCTTCTTGGCATGGCGCCGGAGACCTACTCCAGGATCGAAACCGGCAAACAGCCCTTGGCCGACGCCGCAGAGCGGGCGCTTCGGCTGCTGGCGGCGGCCGAACTGTCCGAACGGGCGCCGGCGATCGACTACCGCCCGAGTGTCATCACCGGCATGGCGCCCGCCAAGGCCTGGCCAGACGGCGATGGCCCACGCCTGGTCATCCGCCATGTCCGCCTGAAGGACGCGGGGAGCCGGCGGATCACCGACCAGTGGGATCGGGTCCCCCCCGGCCGCATGGCGGCGTGACCGCCTTGGCGTGGCCGGTCCCGTCTCCTCCGCCGTGCGGACGCACGGCTGCCGATCCCAGGCCGTTGGTTGATCCCGGGTCGCGGCCCCCTTAAGGTCCCGCGTCCTTCGCATTGCCTCAAGCGTGTCCATGCCCGATGCCCATCCCGTCGCCGGCCCGCCGGCCATCGCCGAAAAGCCCAAGAGCTTCCAGGAGGTGATCTTGCGCCTGCAGGCCTATTGGGCCGCGCAAGGCTGCGTGATCCTGCAGCCCTATGACATGACCGTCGG
>CAYNRD010000376.1:0-3013 GCA_964399515.1 uncultured Mycobacteriaceae bacterium
GTCACCAGCATGACCCGCCCCCCGCTACGGCCGATCGCGGACGCGGATCACCGCGTCGGCCAGGGCGGAAACCTCGGCCAGACCGCCGCTCCAAATCAGGTGGCCGGCGATGACATAGGTGGCGATGACGCCCACCAGCATCCACACCTCCCGGCCCCGGGGCGGGGTCGGGCGCGGTTGGGTGATGGTGTGGGCGACCGCGTCGGCGAATTGGGCCTCCAGGTCGGCCCGGTCGGGACGGGCCGTCTCGGACGCGATATCGAACAGCGCCTGCTTCAGCCGGTCGATCACCCCTTCGTCATCGACCCCGCGATACCGGCCCCGAAAGCCGCCGGCCAGGGCCAGGAAGATCACCATCGCCACGTCTTGCCGGCCGGCCTCGCGCCGGCTGGTGATGCGTTCGGCCGCTTCGAACACCCGTTCGCCGGCCACGGTGGTGCCGTACAGCGCCCGCTCCAGCAAATGGTCGATCCAGGTCTCGGCGCCCGGCCAGGGGATCCGGTGCATCAACGCCTCATCGGCGAAGCAGGTCAGCACATAGGCCACATCGACCCGGTCCGCCGCGGGAGCGCCCCGGCCGTGGTCGCCGCCGGCGCCCAGATCGGTCAGGGCCCGGAACACATCGGCATGCACGGCTTGGGGGGACAAGGGCGGCGGCGCCTCCGCCGCGTCCTCGCCCCCATCGGTGGCCGCGGTCGGGGCTTGGGCCTTGGGCTGGCCCCTCAGGCGCACCGCCTCCAGAACCGTGCGCAGCTCCTGGAAGCGGGCCAAGCCTTCGCCGGCCAGCCGCCCGTAGCGGACCGCCGTCACGCCCGCCCCCCGTCCGCCCGGGCCTTGGGCAGCGGGCTGGCCAGGGCGATCTGCGCCGGCTCGCCGGGCTGGCCGGGCCCTTGGGGGTGGCGCACCTCCAGATCCTGGCCGCGCAGGATAAAGCGCGGCATGGCCGCGACCTCCAACAGCAGGCCGCCCAGGGGCGGCACCAGCTCGAACCGGTTGGTGCGCTCGACCACCTGACGCCCGGTGCCGCGGATCCGGTTCGACTGCACATCGGCCATCACGGATGTGGAGGCGATGCAGGCTTCGATCGCCCATTGGGCGGTTCGGTGCTCGGTCTCGCCCGGGCGGGACTCGACCACCAGGTAGAAGGGATCGTCCAGCGCCTGGCCCCGCTCGGCGTCCATGGCCGCCCCATCCTCCAGGACAAAGCCGCCGGTCTGCGCACGCACGAACGGGGTCAGGGTGTAGTCCCGGTCCAGGGTCTTCAGGCAATCGGTGATCAGGCGCTTGAACACCAGGAACGACGCCAACGGGTCCAGATGGCTGTAGGCCGGCGCCGCCGGTGGGGCGATGGACAGATCGACGCCCGCGACCGCGCCCAGGATGTCACACAGCATCAGGTACAGCTGGTAGGGCGGCGTGGCCTCGTCCCGCAGCATCGCCTCCAACTTCGGCAGCGGGGCGGACAGGCTGCGCAGGGTTTCGACCACCTCCCGGGTTTCCACCTTGGCCCCCAACGCCACCGACCGCAGCCGTTCGGCCAGGCTGGTGGCCTTTTCCCTAAGATCGACGGCGATATCGGTGGCGACGCCATGGGTGCGCATGGTCTTGGCCACCCGCAGCGCCGGATACTGGTAATCCAGCAGGCTGTGCTTGCCGTCGTCCAATCCGACCCGGGCCAGCGGCACGGACGCGTAATTGGCCCCCGGCCCCACCGCGGGCGAGGCGGTCGCGAACAGCGCCGGCGCCGGCCGAAGCCGGGGCACCGGCATGGGATTGTCGCCCAGATTGACGTCGGCGGCGGGCTCTCCCTCCACCGACCGGTAGCGGCGGCGGGCGCCGCCGGTGGCGGCATGGGTGGAATGGCGGGCCACCCCCAGATGCACCGTGACCCCGTCACGCAGCGCGCCGCGCTCCAGCCCGGTCAGGTCCAGGACCAGCTCCGGTGAGCCGGGCATGGGGTGGCCGACCACCAGCCCGTCGGGCAGCAGCGCGTCCAGGCGCGCGACCCGGAACTGCCCGGCCAACAGCGCCGACCGGTCCACCTCCAGCGCCCGCACCCCCCACAGGAACGGCCCCGCAGCATGGGCCTGGTAGGCGATCCGCGCTTCCAGCCGATGGGATTCCTGCTGGAAATGCTGGGGGGCCAGCAGCATGCCCTCGTACCATTGCACCGCTTCCGGCAGGGAGGCGGCCTCGGGCCAATCGGCGTCGGCGCTCACGATCGCACCTCGAAGGTCTCGGGACCCAGGTCGATGATCAGGTCATCGGGGTCGGTTACCAGCACCCGGTGGTCACCCGGCGTGCCGTACGCGGCGAACACATACACCGCTTCGGGGTCACAGTCGTGCTTGATCTCTTGGGGTCCTAAGGTTTGGCCCGGCGCCAACTCCCAGGAGAACACCTCCAGGGTTTCCGGGTGGTCGCGGCGCAGTTGGGCGCGGCGCGCCAAAAAGCCGGGGCCAGTCAACTCGGCCAGGGTGGCGGCCAGCGCCTCGTCCGCCGCCACCACGATATCCACCGCCACGGCGGTATCGCCATTGGCCCCCTCGGCGGCCCGCAGGGTCACGGTCGATTGGCTGTCGCGCACGCACAGGCCGGTGAACGGAACCGACGTGCCCGCGCACGCGGCCACGGCCAGCCCCAACGCCAGTGCCGCCATCGTGCGCCAGGGGATGGCCCCAAACGCTGTCATCATCCAAACCCCTCCGAGCCAAGGCGGATCACCGGATCGATCGACAGCCGGCTGCGCAATTCCTGGGCCGCCCGGGCCGCGGCGGGAAAGCCCTGGAAGGGGCCGACCATCACCCGGCTCCAGACCCGCTGGCCGATCTGGTCCTCGCGGACCGCCACCGGCAGGCCCATGGCGGAGATGCTGTCCGCGACCTCCCGCGCCCGATCTGGGCCCGGAAACGCCCCGGCATCAAGCCCATAGGTCAACAGCGGCAAGGCGCTGTCCGCCCCCGGGCCCTGCGCCGGCCCCTGGGCCGGCGCCGATGCGGGTGCCGCCGCGGAT
>CAYNRD010000377.1:0-3006 GCA_964399515.1 uncultured Mycobacteriaceae bacterium
GGACCGGACGGCCCGGGGCCGGCGCCGGGCGCCCGGGTTCAGCGGCACCACGGGGTCCCCGTGGGCGACGGCATCGGCCGGCGCCGGGGCGGCCGCGCGGGCCGGGGCGGCCGGCGCCGGCGCCGGCAGGGCGTCCCGCGGGGCGGGCAGATGGACGGTGAAGACACTGCCCCGGCCCAGCTCGCTTTCGATCATCAGCCGGCCCCGGTGGCGGCTGACGATGTGCTTGACGATCGCCAGGCCCAGGCCGGTGCCGCCCAGCGCCCGGCTGCGCGCGGCATCCACCCGGTAAAACCGCTCGGTCAGCCGGGGGATATCCTGGCGTGGGATGCCGGGGCCCCGATCGACCACGGAAACCGTGACCGTGGCGGTCTTGGGGTTGGGCGCCAGCGCGCCGACCCGGATGGCGATGCGGGTGTCGTTGGTGCCGTAATTGATCGCGTTGTCGATCAGGTTCTGGAACACCTGCGCCAGCTGGTCGGCGTCGCCGGGGATTTCCGGGACCGGGCCGGCGATGTCCAGGTCCAGGGTCATGCCCCGCCCCCGGGCCTTGATTTCCAGGGCCGCCTGGACGTTCTGGATCACCTCGGCCACATCGACCCGGCCGGTCGGCGGCGAATGCTCATCCAGCTCGATCCGCGACAGGCTCAACAGATCGTTGACCAGCCGCGACATCCGGCCGGCCTGGTCGCTCATGATGCCCAGAAAGCGCCGCTGGGCGTCGGGGTCGTTCTTGGCCGGGCCCTGCAACGTCTCGATGAAGCCGATCAGGGTGGCCAGCGGCGTGCGCAGCTCATGGCTGGCATTGGCGACGAAATCCGCCCGCATCTGCTCGGACAGCTTGATCTTGGTGATGTCGTGCAGGGTCACGATCACCGCCACGGGCGAGCTGCGCTTTTCGAACTCCTCATCGCCGGCCAAATCGCCCAGGGCTTCCCGCGCCCGCTGGATTCGGTCGGCCAGGACATGGGCGATGCCCTGCACCCGCACCTCCCACACCTTTTCCACGGGCACCGGCTGGGTGAACTCCACCGTACGGCCGCCGCCCTGGCGCAACACCGCGTCGATGGCCTGCAGCACATCGGGATTGCGCAGCCGATCGATGATGTTGCGCCCGGTCAGGCCGGGGCCGAACAGCGCCTCGGCCCCGGCATTGGCCCGCACCACCAGCCGGTCGGTGTCCAGGACCAGGAACGGGTCCTGCAAGGCTTCCAGCATCGCCGAGGAGGCTTCCGATTCCACCAGCAAGGCGTGATGCCGCTCCCGCCAGGCCCGCTGCAGGCGCAAAAACGCCGCGATCATGAACCGGCCCAGTTCCGACTGCGGCCGGGGTGCCGGGGCGGTGCCGTGGGGATCGTCCCGCACCCGGGCCAGGAACGCGGCAATCCGGCCGATGTCCCGGTGATAAACACCCACGATCAGGGCCGCGCCCAGATGGACCACCAGCAAGGCGCCCAGGGCCACCCAAATCGGCATGTCGACCGCGGCGGCCATCAGGATCACCGCCAGGGCGCCCGGCCCCGCGATCAGGACCGTAACCCCCAGCAGCATCCCCAAGGACACCCGTTGTATGGGCCCGTACCCGGCCATCACGCGCTCTCCCGCCCGGGTCGCAGCCGGGCCAAGTGTACCATACCCCATGGTACATCAATGAAGTGAAGAGTTGACGACGCTTCTGTTAAATATTGGGCACGCCCTGCGGTTAAATCGCAGGGGAAGCCCGCGCCGATCGAACAGTAATGCCGATCGTCCGAATGCTATTAATTGCCGCCCGGCGGCTCCTCACCGGCCGCGGGCTCCACCAGGCTGTCATGGACGGCCATGGCGGCGGCGTTGACCAGATCCCGCACGCTGGCGCCCAGCTGCACGATTTGCGCCGGCCGCTCCATGCCGATCAACAACGGCCCGATCAGCGAGGCCTCGCCCATCTTCTGCAGCATCTTGGCGCCGATATTGGCCGCATGCAGGGCCGGCATGATCAGCACATTGGCCGGGCCCGACAGCCGGGCGAACGGGTACAGGCGCTGCAACAGGGCGTGGTCCAGCGCCACCTCCGCCGTCATCTCCCCGTCATATTCGAAATCGATGTCGCCCACCGTCTCCGACCGGTGGTCCAACGCCCGCACCGCCCCCCGCAACCGTTCGGTCAGTTCCACCATCGGCTGGCCGAAATTGGAGAAGGACAGGAACGCCACCCGCGGCTCATGGCCCAGCTGCCGGGCCTTGTGGGCGGTCTGGATGGCGATATCGACCAGCTGGTCGGCCTCCGGCCGCTCATTGACCGTGGTGTCGGCGATGAACACGGTCCGCCCGCGCAGGTGCAGGATCGACAGGCCGAAGGACAAATGCCCCTCCCGGGCCGGGGCCAGGACCGCGCAGACATCCTCGAAGCTGACCCGGAAGCTGCGGGTCAGGCCGGTGACCATGGCGTCGGCGTCGCCATTGGCGACCATGGCGGCGGCGAAGACATTGCGGTTCTGATTGACCAGCCGCTGGCAGTCCCGGCGCAGGAAGCCCCGGCGCTGGTTGCGGGCATAGACGTAATCGGCATAGGCGGCGTTGCGGTCGGACAGGCGCGCGTTCCAGATCTCCAGATCCTCGGCGGCCAGGCCCAACTCGTCCATGGTCGCCTTGATGGTCTCCTCCCGGCCGACCAGGATCGGGTGGCCCAGACCCTCCTGCTTGAAGGCGATCGCGCCCATGATCGCGCGCTGCTCCTCGCCCTCGGCGAACACCACCCGGCGGCCGGCATTGCGCAGCTTGGCATGGATGTGCTGCAGGGCATCTCCGGTCGGGTCCAGACGCCGGCGCAGCTCCAGCCGATAGGCCTCCATATCGGCGATCGGCTGGCTGGCGACGCCGCTGTCCATGGCCGCCTGGGCCACCGCCGGCGGCACGGTGGAGATCAGGCGCGGGTCGAACGGCACCGGGATGATGTATTCGGGGCCGAAGCGCAGCCGGCGGCCATAGGCCCGGTCGACCTCCTCGGGCACATCCTCCCGCGCC
>CAYNRD010000378.1:0-2998 GCA_964399515.1 uncultured Mycobacteriaceae bacterium
GTCGGCGCCCCAGCGGATCGCCCAGACCATCTTCTCCACCTCCTCGGCCACCGAGGAGGTGACGGCGGAATTGCCGATATTGGCGTTGATCTTGACCAGGAAGTTGCGACCGATGACCATCGGCTCCAGTTCCGGGTGGTTGATGTTGGCGGGCAGGATCGCGCGGCCGCGGGCGATCTCATCCCGGACGAATTCGGGCGTCACATGGTCGGGGATCGCGGCACCGAAGCTCTCGCCATCCCGTATCGCGCCGTCAAGCGCGGCGGCACGGCCTAGATTCTCCCGGATGGCAGCGAATTCCATCTCCGGCGTGATGATGCCGGCCTTGGCATAGGCCATCTGGGTGACGGCGGCCTGCCCCCGGGCGCGCACGGGCGGGTTGGCCACCGGGTGCGCCGGCACCAGCCGGTCACCGGTCACGAAGCCATTGTCCTCCGGCTTGATCGCCCGGCCGGCATACCCTTCCACGTCGCCGCGCGCGGTGATCCAGGGCGTGCGCAGGCGCGGCAGGCCTTGGGCGATGTCGACATCAATGGCGGGATCGCTGAACGGCCCGGAGCTGTCATAGACCCGGACCGGCGGCTCGCCGGCGGACGGGTGCACGTCGATCTCCCGGATCGGCACCCGGATCTCCGGATGGCGCGTGCCGGCCACGTGGATCTTGCGGGAGGCCGGCAACGGCCCCTGGGTGACGGTGGGGCTGGGGCGCGGCTCGTGGGTGTCCATGGTCATCTCTCCCGGCCGGGCGGCGGGAGGCGAGAGTCCCGGTGCGGGCCTCCCTCACTCACCGTCCCTCCGCCAGCCTTAACTGGATCAGGTTCGAAGGGTCGCGGCACCGGGCCCGATGGCCTGAACGCCGCCTCTCAGCCCCTCTCCCGGTCCCTTGGACCGGCCGGCGGGGCTCCCCTGGCGATTGGATGAGCTAAGACCACGAACGAAACCGGTGTCAACCGCGGCCTTTATGGGACGACGTCGCGACCACCGGACCGCACGACGCGCGCTCACCGTTAAAGCCCCGCTTGTCAAGGAAGGGTCGGGGTGGGTTGGGGGTCTTCTCAGGCTTGGCATCGCTGCAGCCAGGCCTGGACATGCGGCCGGGTGGCCAGGTCGAAGCCGCCTTCGTGGGCAACGCTGGTATAGGCGTGCAATGCGATGTCGGCGATAGTGAACCGGTCTCCGACGAAGAAGTCCCGGCCGACCAAATGGGCGTCCATCTGGTCCAACGCCCCCTCGCCGCGCTCGACCCGCCAGGCCTCCCGCTCGTCGGCGGGCTTGCCCAGATACAGCATCTGGAACCGGCACACGGCGATGTAGGGCTCGTGGCTGTACTGCTCCCAAAACAGCCATTGATCGACCAGGGCCTGGTCGAACGGGTCCTCGGGCACGAGGTCGGAGCCCCGGGCCAGATAGCGGAGGATGGCGTTGGATTGGGCGAGCGCCCGGCCATCGGCCAGTTGCAAGACCGGCACCTGTCCCTGGGGGCTGATCGCCAGGAACTCGGCCGTGCGGCTCTCGCCCTTCATGATGTCGATCTCGACCCAGTCATAGGCCAGGCCCAAGAGATCGGCGACCCGCTTGGTCTTCTGGCAATTGCCGGATTTCGTGTCGCCGTACAGTTTCATGCCTTGACCTCCGCATCGGTTGAATGGGAGTAGGCCCGGCAGGGCTCGAACCTGCAACCACACCGTTATGAGCGGCGGGCTCTAACCAATTGAGCTACGGGCCCCCGGGACTGCGGGAAAGGTGCCGTGTTTAGCGGTGCGGCACGCCGGTTGTAAAGCGGCCCCGCCGGGCCGGGTCGCGGGCGGTCACTCCGCCTCCGCCCCGGGCGTGCCGTAGATCGACAGTTGCAGACCCTTATAGGTTGCGGTGCCGGCGGCCAGATCGAAGCGCATCAGATCCTCCCCGATCACGGCCGGCCCGCGATAATGCTGGCGCAGCTCCCGCATCAGGCGGCGCTTGTCGAAGCGCGCCGGGGTGAAATGGCTCAGCGCCAGGGACCGGGGCCGGATCTCGGTGGCGGCCCAGCCGACCTCCTCGGGCTTGGCATGGGCCTCCAGCACGCTGTCGCCGGTGGCGCCGGTGGCGGTCGCCCCCAGGTTGGACAGCTCCCACGGCACGCAGCACTCATGGATCAGCAAGTCCACCTCCCGGGCGGCGACCACCAGGCGGCGCGAATAGCGGGTGTCGCCGGAGACCGCACAGCGCAGCCCCTCGGTCTCGAACAAATAGCCGAACGCCACATCGATGGTGGCGTGGTCGACCTGGACCGCGGTCACCGCCATCCCCTCCAGCCTGAGGCGGGAGCCGGCCTCCAGGTCCTCCACCTCGATCTTCAGGCCGTAGGCATCCTTGCGCCGTTCGAAGGCGATCCGGCGGCCCATTTCCGGCCGCCATGCCTCCAACAGGTGGGTGACGAAGGCGCGCGTGCCGGGCGGGCCGAAGATGCGCTGCGGCCGGGTTCGCCCCTGGCGCCAGCAGAACAGGATATAGCTGACCAGATCCGCCACATGGTCGTGGTGCAGATGGGTCAGCAGCACGGCGGTGATGTCGCTGGAGCCGTGCTCCTGCAGCCGCGGCACCACGCCGGCACCGCAATCAACCAAGAGCCGGATTTGCTCATGCTCGACCAGGGTCGCCGGGCCTTGGCGCTGGGGGGTGGTGTAGCTGGAACCGGTGCCCAGCAGGGTGACGAACATCGGGGGGGTCCGGGCGGGAGTGGAATCGCAACAAAATTACCGGCTTCCGGGGCGCCGGCCAAGCCCCCCGCCCTTGCGCGGGCGGGGCTTGGCCCGCTTAACTGATCGAAATCAAAGACTGTCGGGGAGGATGCCGGTGCGGGCGTTGGGCCGGTTCGATTACGTGATCGTGGGCGCCGGCTCGGCCGGCTGCGTGCTGGCCAACCGGCTGAGCGCCGATGGCCGCCACCGGGTGCTGCTGCTGGAGGCGGGCGGCCGGGACACTGATCCGTGGATCCACATCCCGGTGGGCTACTTGT
>CAYNRD010000379.1:0-2982 GCA_964399515.1 uncultured Mycobacteriaceae bacterium
ATGGAGGCCTATCCCGAATTCGGCAGCGGCACCCAGCGTATCTAACCGTTCCTCCTTCCTGGCGGCCGGGGGCGCATGAGCCACGCCCCTGGCACCGCCGGGGATCACTTCCGGGGACATGGGCAACCATGTCCCCGTTTTTCTTTTTCGGGCCCCCTGGTACTGGGTTTATGATGCGGCCATGCCGCTTACGACCCGCCTGACCGACGCGTTGGGCATCCAGCATCCAATCCTGTGCGCGCCGATGGCCAAGACCACCGGCGGGGCTTTGGCGGCGGCGGTGTCCGCGGCCGGCGGGTTGGGGCTGATCGGGGCTGGCTATGGCGACGCCGACTGGCTGGACACCGAACTGCGCGCGGCCGGCAACCAGCGGATCGGCGGCGGCTTCATCACCTGGTCTCTGGCCAAGCAGCCTGACTTGCTGGATCAGCTGTTGGCGCACCGGCCGGCGGCGGTCATGCTGTCCTTCGGCGACCCGACCCCGTTCGCGCCGGCGGTGTTGGCGGCGGGTGCGGTGTTGATGTGCCAGGTGCAAAGCCTGGCCCAGGCCCAGCAAGCGCTGGACGCCGGCGCCCGGGTGATCGTGGCGCAAGGGGCGGAGGCCGGCGGCCATGGCGCCATGCGCGGCACCATGGCGCTGGTGCCGGATGTGCCCGTGCTGTGCGCGGCCGGCGCGCCGGCCGCCATGGCGGCGGCGGCCGGCGGCATCGCCGATGGCCGGGGCCTGGCGGCCAGCCTGATGCTGGGGGCGGAGGGGGTCCTGATGGGCTCCCGCTTCTGGGCCAGCCAGGAGGCGGTGGGCCACCCCAGCTTCCAGGAGGCGGCGGTGGCCGCCACGGGCGATCAGACCCGGCGCAGCGCCGTGCCCGACATTCTGCGCGGGCTGGCCTGGCCGGACGGCTACACCATCCGGAGCCTGGACCGGGGCCCGGTCGCGCGCTGGCACGGCCGGGAGGCGGACTTGACCGCCGGCCCGCTGGCGGCCGAGGCCGCCGCCTTCACCGATGCCATGGCCACCGGCGATGTGGACCGGGGCGGCGTGTTCGTGGGCGAGGCGACCGGGCTGATCCACGACATCCCGCCGGCGGCGGAGATCGTCACCCGCGCCGTGGCCCAGGCCGAGGCGCTGTTGGCGCGGGCGGGATCGCGCATCACAGAATTCACGCAATAGATCAACGGTTTCCACCAAAGGGTTGGATGAAAAGGTTTAATCGGCTGGACGTGTCGGTCTGCGAAGCGGTACTCTCCAGGGCCGTACCGCCCCTTTGCCGAGCCCGCCATGTCGCCCCTGATCACGCCCCGGCTGGAGACCCTGTCCGAATACCCGTTTCCCCGGCTGGCGGCACTGTTGGCGCCGCACCAGCCGCCGGATGGGGTCGCCCCGTTGAATATGTCGATTGGCGAGCCTCAGGATCCCGCGCCGGTCCTGGTTGCTGAGACCATCACGCGCCATGCCGCGGGCTGGAACCGCTACCCGCCGGTGGTCGGCACCGACAGCTTCCGCGCCGCCTGCGCCGAGTGGCTGACGCGCACGGCGGGTGTCGACCTGGCGATCGACCCCGATACCCAGATCCTGCCCGTGGCCGGCACCAAGGAGGTGATCTTCCTGACGGCATTGTTGTGCCATCGCGAAAAACAGCAGGGCCGCCCGCCCGCCGTCCTGATCCCGAACCCGTTCTACATGGTCTATGAGGGGGCGGCGCGGCTGACCGGGGCGGAGCCGGTGTTCCTGCCCGCCCATGCCGATACCGGCCACCTGCCCGATCTGGACGCGATCCCGGCCGAAACCCTGGACCGCGCGGTGCTATTCTTCCTGTGCACACCGGCGAACCCCCAGGGCGTCGCCGCCGACCGCACCTATCTGCAAAAGGCGATCGCCCTGGCCCGCCGGCACGGCTTCGTGCTGGTCCTGGATGAATGCTATACGGAGATTTGGCATGGCGACGGCCCGCCGGCCATGGCTGCCCAGGCGCTGTCGGATTTGGACGGCGGCGCCCTGGACCATGTCCTGATGCTGCACTCCCTGTCCAAACGGTCGAACGCCGCCGGGCTGCGCTCGGGCTTCGTGGTCGGGCCGGCCGACATCATCGGGCCGATGCGCCGCATGCGCGCCTATGGTGCGGCCGTGCAGCCGCTGCCGGTGCTGGCCGCTGCTGAGGCGCTGTGGCGGGACGACGCCCATGTGGCCGAAAACCGGGACCGCTATCGGCGCCGCTTCGATGCCGCCCAGTCGGCCCTGGGTGGTTTTCCCGGGTTTTTCCGGCCGCCCGGCGGCTTCTTCCTGTGGCTGGATGCCGGCGATGGCGAGGCAGCCGCGCTGGCATTGTGGCGCCAGGCGGGCCTGCGGGTCCTGCCGGGCGGCTATTTGACCCATCCGGATCCGGACGGGATCAACCGCGGTGCCCGCTACGTCCGGGTGGCCTTGGTCCATGACATCGACCGGGTCGCCCAGGCCTGTGGGCGCATCGCCGAAATCCTGCCCGGCTTGGGGGCGGGCCGATGACCGCCCGGGCCGCCACCGCCGGGCGCCTGCCGCTGCTGCCGGCGGCGGCCAGCCGGTTCCTGCGCCGGCGGGCGGTGGAGGCTGCGGGCCTGGCCCTGGCCGGTCTGGGCGTGGCCCTGGCGGTCGCGATCCTGGGCTATGATCCGGCCGACCCCAGCCTGACCCGGACCCTGTCCCCCGCCGCCGATACCGGCATCCGCAACCCGTTGGGCAGCGTCGGCGCGCACATCGCCGATCTGGCCCTGCAGGGTTTGGGTTGGGCGTCCCTGGCCCTGGCCGCGGCACCGATCGGCTGGGGGGTGGCGATCCTGCGCCATCGGCCGCCGCGTTGGCTTTGGCTACGCCTGCCGGCCTGGCTGTTGGCCACCGCCGCGCTGGCCGTCGCCCTGGCGCCGTTGGCCGGCTGGGCGCCGCCGGGGTTGGAGACCGGCGGCGTTCTGGGTGCGGGCGGGGATGCCGGGCTGCGGGCGCTGCTGCAG
>CAYNRD010000380.1:0-2961 GCA_964399515.1 uncultured Mycobacteriaceae bacterium
GTGTACGCCGCTTTCGAATTTCAGCCGGGCGAACACGTCGGTGCCCGAGACCGTGGCGATCACCTCGCGATAGCCGCCAAGCTCGGTTTCGGCGGCTTCCATGATCTCGAACCGCCAGCCCACCAGCTGGGCATAGCGCTGGTACATGGCCAGAAGATCGCCGGCAAACAGCGCCGCCTCATCGCCGCCGGTGCCGGCGCGGATTTCCAGAATGGCGTTCTTCTGGTCGGCCGCGTCCTTGGGCAGCAGCGCCAGGCGCACCCGCCGTTCCCGGTCGGGCAGGTCGGCCTTCAGGCTGTGGAACTCCTCCTCGGCCAGCTGGCGCATCTCCGCGTCCGCGTCGCCATCGGCCGCCATCGCCTCCAACTCGGCCAGGTCGGACCGGGCCTTGCGCAGCGCCTCGATCTCCGCCGCCACCGGCTCGACCTCGGACAGCTCCCGCCCCAACGCCGCCAACTGGTCGGCGGGCAGGGCCGGATCGGCCAACAGGCTGCGCAATTCGTCGACCCGGGCCAACACCCGGGAAAAGTTCTCTTCCAAGGACACGTGATGAAAACCGCTTGTTGGGCATTGGATGCCATTGGCCCTAGAGATATGAAGGTTTCCCCGATCACGAAAGCCCCGCGACCGCCATGACCGAGCACGCCCCGCCGCAGATGCCCGCCGAATTCGCACCCCACAGCCGGTGCTGGATGACTTGGCCGCACAAAAAGGACCTGTGGCGGGACCGCCTGACCGAGGCCGAACTGGCCTATGCCCGGGTGGCGGTCGCGATCTCCCGATTCGAGCCGGTGTCGATGCTGGCCCTGCCCGGCCATGAGGGCCATGTGGTGCGCATGCTGGCCGAGTTGGGCGGCACGGACGCCATCACCGTCCACGCCATGGACACGGATGATTCCTGGCTGCGGGATTCGGGCCCAACCTTCATCAAGCGCGGCGATGCGCTGTGGGCCGTGTCCTGGCGGTTCAATTCCTACGGCAACAAATACCCCCACGACCAATGCCGCCAGACCGCCGACCGGGTGGCCGAGATCGCCGGCGTGCCGGTGCTGCGCAGCGCGCTCACCATCGAGGGCGGGGCGATCCACACCGATGGCGAGGGCACGCTGATCACCACCGACGCCGTGGCGCTGAACCACAGCCGCAACCCCGGCTGGACCCGGGAGATGGTCGAGGCGGAGTTCGCCCGCGTGCTGGGCATCGAAAAGGTCATCTGGCTGCCGCGCGGGCTGATGGATGACGACACGGACGGCCATGTCGATGAGCTGGCCTGTTTCGTGAAGCCGGGCGTGGTGTTGGCGGCCGTGACCGAGGACCGGGACGATCCCGACTATCCGGTCTTGCAGGACAACCTGGCGCGGCTGAAGGCGGCCACCGACGCCAAGGGCCGGGGCTTGGAGGTGATCCCGATCCACCAGCCGGAGCCGCACACCCATTGGGGCTGGCGCATCGCCGCCTCCTATATCAACCACTATGTCGCCAATGGCGGCGTGGTCGCGCCCGCCTTCGGCGACAAGACCCATGACGCGGCGGCGCTGGAGCTGTTCGGGCGGGTCTATCCGGGTCGCCAGATCGTCCAGGTGGACAGCAGGACGGTCAGCTTCGGCGGCGGCAACATCCATTGCATCACCCAGCAGCAGCCGGCGTGAAGGCGGCGGCTGTTAAAATTGTTTAACTTGCCCGCGCTTTGACCGGTGTTGCAGGGATGCGTCACCCTGCAAGAAGGACCGTGCCATGACCCAAGCCCACACCCCCGCCGCGGCCGACCAGTCCCCCGTGACCATGGCCTTCCCAACGCCGATCGTGCGCTATGTCTGGCCGGACAGTGCCGCCATGAATGACGGGCTGCGGGCGAGGATCCTGGAGATGGAGAGCAAGGGCGGCGGGGTTCAGCGCTCGAACATCGGCGCCTGGCATTCGGACACCGACCTGCTGCGCTGGGACGATGATTCGGTCCGCGCCCTCGCCCAGCGGATGGTCCGCCTGTCCACGGAGTTCACCGGCATCGTGATGGGTCACAAGGAGCCGTCGGTGCCGATCAACTGCATGCTGGAAGCCTGGGCCAATGTCGCGCGGGACGGCGACTACATGGCCATGCATGACCACCCCATGGCCCATTGGTCCGGGGTGTACTACGTCTCGGTGGGCGAGCCCACGCCGGGGGTCAAGGCCAACGGCAAGCTGCAGCTGTTCGACCCGCGGGTGGGCGTCAACATGCTGAAGGTGGAACACAGCATGTTCGACCACCAATTCCTGGTCGATCCCGCCCCCGGCCTGATGGTCCTGTTCCCCAGTTGGCTGAAGCACATGGTCCACCCCTTCCGCGGCACGGGCGAACGCATCTCCATCTCCTTCAACGCCACCTTGAGCTGGGCGAAGAAATAGTGCGGCGTGTGGCGGCCAACCCTGGCCCGGCCCTGCTTTGAAACCGGGGGCAAGACCCGACGGAACGGCGCCGGCCGCCAGGACTACTCCGCCGCTTGCACCGCCGCTTCGGCGGCCTTCTCTTCGGCCTTCTTCGCTTCGATCTCGGCGGCCTTGGCTTCGATCATATCGGCCAGGTGATCGACGATGTCTTCGTCCTTCAGGCGGTGGTGGGGCACGCCGGCGACATAGACCTGGTGGGTGCCCTTGCCGCCGCCGGTGAAGCCCAGATCGGTCATGGTCGCCTCGCCCGGGCCGTTGACCACGCAGCCGATCACCGACACGGTCATCGGCGTGGAAATATGGGCGATGCGCTCTTCCAACCTCTGGACGGTCTTGATGACGTCGAATTGCTGGCGCGCGCTGGAGGGGCAGGAGATCACGGTGACCCCGCGCCGGCGCAAGCCCAGGGATTTCAGCATCTCATAGGCAACCTTGACCTCCTCCACCGGGTCGGCGGACAGGGAGACGCGGATGGTGTCGCCGATGCCCGACCAGAGCAGCATGCCAAGCCCGATCGAGCTTTTCACTGTGCCA
>CAYNRD010000381.1:0-2226 GCA_964399515.1 uncultured Mycobacteriaceae bacterium
GGCTCGGCGAACATCGCGGGTTCCGGCTCGGGCTCGGGTTCGGGCTCAGGCTGCGGGAACGGATCGGGCTCCGGCTCGGGCTCGGGGTCCGGCTCGGGCTCCCGGTCCGGTAGGTCGTCCTCCTCCTCGGCATCTTCGGAGATGATCCGGCGGATGGACGCCAGGATCTCCTCCATCGATGGTTCCTGCTGGGCCTTAACGTCGCTCATCAACCGGATCCCGCACGGGCCGCCCGCGTTGGGCGACGCCTGTCAATGCCCATCCCATGACGGCCCGCGGAACCGGCGGCCCCCGCATCTGGGCCCTGGTCCGCCCGGGGCCACGACTCGGCACGCCATTGGGCACATATGGTAACTAGACATGGTCAGCTTATACGCCGGCCACGCGTTGTAAAGGCATTTGACGCAATCTGTTTGGGTCCCGCCAAGTCAATGGCGAGAAAAGCACAGTTCATTGCTCGTCGATATCAAACCCAAACCAGCGATTGCGGACCTTGTCCAGATCCCGGTCCAAATCATAGACGTCAACTTGCAGATCAAGATCCCGGGCCGTCAAGGACCCGATTGCAGCAAGCGTTTGAAAAGACGCAATAATTTCATCAGTCTGGTCTTGAACCAGGGAGACCCTGGCATCCAGCAATTCTTGCTCCGCGTCCAGCACATCCAACACGGTCCGGGAGCCGACCTGGGCCTCCTGCTCGACGCCGTCCAGCGCGATCTCCGCCGCCTCGACCTGGGTCAGGCGGGATTCGATGCTGGCGCGGGCGGTTTCCAGCGCCTCCCAAGCGCTGATCGCCTCTTCGATCGCCTGGCGCCGTGATTCGCTGATCTGGGCCCTGGCCGGGGCGGCGCTGTGCTGGGCCGCGCGCACCTGGGACCGGGCGGCCCCCGCCTGGTACAGCGGCACGGTCAATTGCACGGTCGCGGTCAGGTTCAAGGTTCGGCTGGTGGTGTCGGTCGGGTTCAAGGCTTGGGAGACGCCGCCCTGCAGATCGACCGTCGGCAGCAGTTCGGCGGTTTCCACATCCACGGTCCGCTGGCTCGCCGCCTCGTTGAACAGGGCGCCCAGCACCGCCGGGTTGTTCTCCTCGGCCAGGCGCATGGTCTCCTCCAGCGAGACCGGCAGGCCGGCGATGCCGGCGGGGGCGACCAGGCGGGCCGGCGGCTGGCCGACCACCCGCTCATACACCGCCCGCGCGGTTTCCAAATTCCCCTCCGCGGCGATGCGGTCGGCGATCGCCCGCGCCAAGCGGCTCTCGGCCTGGCTCACATCGGTGCGGGTGATCTCGCCGACCGAAAACCGGTCGCGGGACGCTTGCAACTGCCGTTCGAGCACCTGCTGGTTGTTGAGGCTCAGTTCCAACACGGCTTGCTCGCGCACCACATTCATATAGGCGGTCGCGGCTTGCAGCAGGGTGTCCTGCTCCACCGCGATCAGATTGGCCTCGCCCACTTGGATGGTGTTCTCCGCCCGACGGATGTCGGCGCCCGCTCGCCCGCCCCCATACAGCCGCTGGGTCACGGTCAAGCTGAAGTTGGACGGGGTCAGGGTATCGGCCCGGTCGCCCAGGAAGGTGGTGCTGTCCTCGAAGTAGCGGAAGCCGACATCGGCGGCGCCGGTGGCCTGGGGCCTGAGGCCGGCCTCGGCCTGGGCCAACTGCTCGGTGGTCGAGCGCAGGGACTGGATCTGGGCCTGGATGGTCGGGTTGGTGGCGTAGGTGATCGCGAGGGCGTCGGCCAAGGACTGGGACAAGGCCGCGGACGGCACCAGGGCCAGGGCCGAGACCAGGCCAAGGGCCGCCGAACGCAAGGAAGAACGGGTCGAAGTCATGCTGGTTCCGTCATCGCTGGCCCGCTCTGGGGTCCCGTGATCCGAAGGGGCACACGGCCCCCGCGCCATCGTGGCGGCGTGGCTGGCGCCGATACGTTCGGCGCGACTCGGCAGTAGCCGCGAGAAGCCATCATGGGGCGATGCACCATGGCGATGCAATGGCAACCGTCAAACTGCGCCATTTCGGCGTGCCCGCCAAGGGCGGAGAACCGCCGGTTCATGGGTCGCTTTACCGCCTTAAAAGCGAAACTGCGGCTCGGGCTGAAACCCCCTCAAGAACGGCGTGGCCGCATCGAACAGGGCCCGTTCGGACACCACGTCACCGCGCTTGACCCCCAGCTTGGCCACACCGATCGGCCCCTCGCCCCGCACCACGCAAACCAGCCGGCCGCCATC
>CAYNRD010000381.1:2236-2960 GCA_964399515.1 uncultured Mycobacteriaceae bacterium
GTGGGGGATCTCATGGACGGCTCCATTGACCACGATCGCCTGATAGGGCGCCTGCTTGGGGTACCCCTCGGCGAACGGGGCGGTGGCGACGATGGCGTTGTCGCAGTTCAGGGCCTGCAGGTTGGCGGCGGCGGCATTGGCCAAGCCGTCGGACGGTTCCACCGCCACCACCGAATTGGCGACCCGGGCCAGGATCGCGGTGCCGAAACCCGTGCCCGCGCCAATCTCCAGCACCAGATCCTCGGGCGTGATCCGCGCCTCTTGGATCAGCCGCGCCAGCACCATCGGCTCCAGCAGGTAGCGGTCATTGCCGATGTGCAGATCCTCATCAATATAGGCGATGCCATGCTGGGCCTTGGGCACGAACCGTTCCCGCGGCGTGTCCAGGAACGCGGCGATCAGGCCCGGATCGGTGACCTTGTTCGGCTTGATCTGCGCGTCGACCATGTTTTGACGAGCGATACGGTAATCCGTCATCGATATCCCCATGTTGGAAGCCCCGTTTCGGTGTCATGCTGTAGCCCGCCCGGCCGACCGGAACCTGTCTGATCGCGTCATGGGCGGCGCAAATACGCTGTCCCATAGGCGTGCGGGGCACGGCCCCGGCCGGTCAAGCCCCTTGACCGGGCCGGCCGGTCTCCTTACATCACGCGGTCCCCAACGGTGCCATGGCGGAGTGGTGACGCAGAGGACTGCAAATCCTTGTACCCCGGTTCGATTCCGG
>CAYNRD010000382.1:0-2956 GCA_964399515.1 uncultured Mycobacteriaceae bacterium
TCAAGACCACCTTGCCCAAGGCCAAGGAGCTGCGCCCGATCGTGGAGAAGGCGATCACCCTGGGCAAGAAGGGCGGCCTGGCCAACCGGCGCCTGGCGATCGCCCGGATCCGGGATGAGAAGGCGGTCCGCAAGTTGTTCGACGTCATCGCCGACCGCTACAAGGACCGGGACGGGGGCTACACCCGGGTGCTGAAGGCCGGCTTCCGCTATGGCGACGCCGCCCCGATGGCGGTGATCGAACTGGTCGAGCGGGACCTGACCGCCAAGGGGGCCGAGGACCGCGCCCGGCACGAGGCCGAACAAGAAGCCCTGGGCGATCAAGCCGACGCCGAGGAGTGACCGGTTCGGCGTTTCCGGGTTAGCATTCGCCGATGACCGGACACGCACGCACCCGATCCGTCCTGGGCATCGCCGGGCTGGTGCCGGCGGTGCTTCTTTTGCTGTGGGCCGCTGCGGCGCCCGCCCAGGTGCCCGAGAGCCGGCAGCAGATCTCGCTTAGCTTCGCGCCCCTGGTCGCCGAGACCGCGCCGGCGGTGGTCAACATCTACACCAGCCGGGTGGTGCGCACCCGCCAGCGCTCACCCCTGTTCGATGACCCGTTCTTCCGGCGTTTCTTCGGGCAGCGGCTGCCCGGCGGGCCGACCCGGCGGCGCCAGCAATCCTCCCTTGGCTCCGGTGTGATCATTGGCGAGCAGGGGCTGGTGGTCACCAACCACCATGTCATCGAGGGCGCCGATGAGATCACCGTGGTGTTGAGCGACCGGAACGAATACCCCGCCGCCCTGGTGGTGAGCGACCCCGGCACCGATCTGGCGCTGTTGGAGGTGGGACGGCTGGAGGGGCGGCGCCTGCCGACCCTGCCCCTGGGCAACTCCGACGACCTGTTGGTCGGTGATCTGGTCATGGCGATCGGCAATCCGTTCGGGGTCGGCCAGACGGTGACCACCGGCATCGTCTCGGCGCTGGCACGCAGTTCGGTCGGGCTGTCCGATTTCTCCTTCTTCATTCAGACCGACGCCGCGATCAATCCGGGCAATTCCGGGGGTGCGCTTGTGTCCCTGGACGGGCGGTTGATCGGCATTAACACGGCGATCTTCTCCCGCGATGGCGGCAGTCTGGGCATCGGCTTTGCCGTGCCAAGCAACATGGTCCGCACCCTGATCGAAGGGGTCGAGCGCGGCACGCCGCTGGCCAAGCCGTGGTTCGGCGCCACCGGCCCCGGCGTCGATCCGGAAGCCGCCGAGGCGCTGGATCTGCCCCGGCCGACCGGGGTGCTGGTCGAACGGCTGTTCCCGGACAGCCCCGCCGACCGGGCCGGGGTGCGGGTCGGTGACGTGGTCTGGGCGATCAACGGCTTCGAGGTGGAGAACGACAACGCGCTGCGCTTCCGGGTCGCCACCTTGCCCGTGGACCAGCGCGCCGACGTCACCGTGTTCCGGCAGGGGCGGTTCCGCACCCTGGACTTCGCGGTCGCCTTTCCGCCCGATGACCCGCCCCGGTCCGTCACCGCGCTGACCGGAGGCCACGCCTTGGCCGGGGCCACCGTCGCCAACCTGAACCCGCAGTTGATCGCAGAGATCGGCTTCGATGGCCCCGACACCGAAGGCGTCGTGGTGCTGGAGGTGGCTCGCCGGTCACCGGCGGCCCGGGTCGGCTTCGATCCCGGCGACGTGATCCTGGAATTGAACGGCCGTGCGATCGACGATGTGCGCGACCTGACCCGGCGCCTGGACCAGCCCTTGCCCTGGCGGCTGCGGATCCGTCGCGGCGGCCGGGTGCTGGACACCGTCGTGCGCGGGTAACGGGCGATCGCCGCCCCGATGTCCCTGTTCGCGCCCAGCCCCGGCGACGACCCCGCCCGACCCCTGGCCGGCCGGCTGCGGCCCAGCGGCCACGCCCCGGTCGAGGGCCAGGACCATTTGTTGGCCGATGGCGCGCCCCTGGCCCGGATGCTGGCGTCGGGCCGGCTGGCGTCCCTGATCCTGTGGGGGCCGCCGGGATGCGGCAAGACTACGCTGGCCCGGCTGATCGCGGACCGGGTCGATCGGCATTTCGAGCCGGTCTCGGCAATCTTTTCCGGCGTGGCGGAGCTGAAGACGATCTTCGCGGGCGCCCGGGCCCGCCGGGCCGACGGCCGATCGACGCTGCTGTTCGTGGATGAGATCCACCGCTTTAACCGCGCCCAGCAGGACGCGTTCCTGCCGGTGGTCGAAGACGGCACCATTACCCTGATCGGCGCCACCACCGAGAACCCGTCCTTCGAGCTGAACGCCGCCTTGCTGTCCCGCTGCCAGGTGTTGGTCCTGCGCCGGCTGGATGACGCGGCCCTGGATGTGTTGCTGGCGCGGGCCGAGGCGGCCTTGGACACCCCTCTGCCGCTGACCGGCGCGGCCCGGGACGCGCTCAAGGCCATGGCCGATGGCGATGGTCGCTATCTGTTGGGCCTGGTCGAGACCTTGGCCCAAGACCCGCCGGACCAGCCGCTCGACCCTGATCGGCTGGCGGGCCGGTTGCAAAAACGGGCCGCGGTCTATGACAAGGCCCAAGACAGCCACTACAACCTGATCTCCGCCTTGCACAAGAGCCTGCGCGGCTCCGACGCCCAGGCGGGCCTGTATTGGTTCTGCCGGATGCTGGCCGGCGGCGAGGACCCACGCTACATCGTCCGGCGCCTGGCCCGCTTCGCCAGTGAGGATATCGGCCTGGCCGACCCCCAGGCCCTGCCGTTCACCCTGGCCGCCTGGGACAGTTACGAGCGGCTGGGCAGCCCTGAGGGGGAGTTGGCCTTGGCCAACGCGGTCCTGTACCTGGCGACCGCGCCGAAATCCAATGCCGCCTACGCGGCGTTCAAGGCGGCGGCCGGCCTGGCCCGGCAGCCCGGCAGCCTGACCCCGCCCGCCCACCTCCAGAACCCCCCGACCCCGCAAATGCGGGACCTGGGCGAAGGCGCCGGC